>JBILUM010000408.1:0-3561 GCA_044370995.1 Ilumatobacteraceae bacterium
CGCCAGTCGATCGGCGCCTGCCCGTCCTCCTCGAGCGCTGCATTGGCGCGGCTGAACGGCTTGCTGCCGAAGAATCCGCTGTGCGCGCTCAGCGGTGAGGGGTGCGCTGACTGGATGACGACGTGCCGCGAGGTGTCGACCAACGTCTGCTTCCGACGTGCCGGCGCGCCCCAGAGCAGGAACACCACCCGTTCGGTCTTGTCGTTCACCGCACGGAGCACTTCGTCGGTGAAGGTCTCCCACCCCTTGCCGTGGTGGGAGCCGGCCGCGCCGCTGCGCACCGTGAGGCAGGTGTTCAACATCAGCACCCCCTGCGCGGCCCAGGCCTCGAGGTTGCCGTGGCCCGGTGGGGTGATACCGAGATCGTCGCGGAGCTCCTGGAAGATGTTGTGGAGCGACGGCGGTGGCTTCACCCCGCGGCGAACCGAGAAGCACAGCCCGTGGGCCTGCCCGGCACCGTGGTACGGGTCCTGCCCCAGCAGCACCACGCGTGTCGCGGCGTACGAGGTGAGGTGCAGCGCCGAGAACACCTGCTCGGCCGGCGGGAACACCGTGGTCCGTGAGCGCTCGAGCGCCACGTAGTCCTGCAGGTCACGCCAGTACGGCTTGTCGAACTCGCTGCGCAGCAACGGGTTCCAGTCGGTCGTGGCCACGGGGTCGATTCTGGCAGGTGCCGACGAACCGACGATGGTGGCCGCCGACTCGACCCGCCGAGGCTCGACCGGTAGCGATCCGATCAGTCGTCCGAGCCCGAACCACCCGAGCCGCGGTTCGAACCCGAACCGCTGTTGGAACCCGAACCACCCGAGCCCTGGTCGTCGTTCGAGTCGTCGTTCGACCCGCCGTTCGACCCGCCGCTGCCACTCGAATCGGCCGAATCGTCGTCGTTCGAATCGTTCGAGCCGTTCGAATCGTTCGAATCGTTCGAATCGTTCGAGCCGTCGTCGTTCGAGCCATCGTCGTCGCTGTCGTCGTCACCGGTCGAGGTGTGCGGCGCCGTGCCGGTCGGAGCCCCGGGCACGCTGGAGCTCGGGATCGCCTCCTCGTGCCGGTCGGCCCGCAAGCGGGTGCCGTCGAGACGGACCCGGAGACGGGTGAGGTGCGTGCCGGAGGTGAACGTCACCTCGAGGCGGCCGGCTTCGTCGCGGGTGACCTGCGCCGTGAACCCCGGGGCCGCGATCGGGAAGCTGGCGAAGCTCAGCACGCCGTTCTCCACCTTGACGTCGACCGAGCCACCGATGCCGCTCACCGTCCGAACCTCGGTCGACGCTGCAGTGACGTCGAACAGTTCGCGATCGCTCTGATCGACGCTGTCGGCGGCGGCACCGTCGACCGACGACGACGTGGCGGCGGAGGACGACGGGTCGGCGCTGGCTGCCGAGCCGACGGACGCACCCGGCAGCGTGGTGACGACGACCGGTGCAACGGTGGTGACGACCGACGTGGCCGTGACCGAGGTCGACGAGTCGTCGTCGCCGAACGACGCGACGGCCGGTGCGTCGGCGCTCGAGATGCGACCGCCCCGATCGCCGGTGTTCGCGGCGTAGACGGCTCCGAGCAGCAACACCGACAGCCCGGCCGAACCCGTCACCGCCACGGCGCGGCGCCGACGTGCACCAGCGACGCGGCGACCCAGCACAGCATGGGCCGAGGCGAGATCGGGCTCGGTGCCGGCAGCGGCACGCAACCGTGCCGTGAGGTCGGGGTCGAGCCCCAGGCCGTCGGACCCGTCGAGATGGTCGAAGTCGGATGCGTTCACGAGTGGGACCCTTCGTCACGCCACGGGCCCGCCGGACCGGTGACATTGCCGCGGAGACGTTCGCGGCCTTGGTGGAGATGGAACTTGACCGCGCCCTCGCTGATGCCGAGCGAGGAGGCGATGTCGACGATCGGCAGACCGTCGACGTGGAACAGCGCGACGCAGATCCGCTGTTGGCGCGGCAGGGTGCGCAGCAACGCCATCACCCCGTCGGTGTCGCCCGTGCGACGGCTCATCGCATCATGGGTGGCGTCGGGGCTCGAGCTCTCGTCGAACTGGGCATCGCCGCGGAGACGATCCATCGCGAGCAACTTGCGCGTGCTGCGCCGGTGACCGTCGCGCAGACGGTTGATCGCGACCCGGCGGATCCAGCCCACCGGGTCGTCGTAGTGCTGCAGCCGCTTCCAGCGCAGGTGCGCCTTGACGAACGCCTCCTGCACGGCATCCGCTGCCAGCTCACGGTCGCCCGACGCCAGCGTGAGGGCGCGCACCAGCCGCCCGTAGTGCAGGCGGAAGAGTGCATCGAGGTCTGCTGCGCCGGCGCTGTCGACGGCGAGCTCGATCGGTTCGTGCGATGAGTCGGGCATGTTGAGGGTGAAGAGCACCGTGCAGGACACGCTGCAGGCGCCCGAGAGGTTTGTCCGATCTGGACCGTACCGGCGGATCCGTCGCGGGCACGGCGGCAGCGGACCGAGCGCGCAACCTCGGCGACCGCCCCACTACGGTGGCCGCATGAACCCCGACCGGGACCTCATCGTCGCGATCGACATCGGCGGCACGAAGATGGCAGCTGGTCTGATGACGCTGCGCGGCGACCTGGTCGACCGCACCCACATCCCGGTCGACCACGGCCTCGGCGAGCACGAGCTCTTCGCCTCCCTGGCCGGGATCGTCGACGACATGCTGGTGCGGGCCGTGGAACACCACCAGATGACCCCGATCGCGGTCGGCGTGGGGTGCGCCGGGCCGGTCGAACCCAACGTCGAGACCGTGTCGCCGGTGAACATCCATGCCTGGCGGAACTTCCCGTTGCGCTCCCGGCTGGCCGAGGTCACGTCGCTCCCGGTCTACGGCGATCTCGACGCCAAGTCGCTCGCGATGGCCGAAGGCTGGCTCGGCGCCGCCCAGGGTCGGTCGGACTTCATGGCGATGGTGGTGTCGACGGGCGTCGGCGGCGGCATCGTCCTGAACGGTCAGCTGCTCGACGGGGCCACCGGCAACGCCGGCCACGTCGGCCACATCGTCGTCGAACCCAACGGCCGGCGCTGCGGGTGCGGATCCCGAGGGTGCCTCGAGGCCGAGGCGTCCGGCCGGGCGATCGAAGCCATCACCGGTCGATCACCCACCGAACCCAGCTACGAGATCATGCAGCGCACCGGGGAACTCGTCGGCCGCGCGGTCGCATCGGTGTGCAGCCTGCTCGACCTCGACCTCGTGGTGGTCGGTGGGTCGGTGGCGCTCGGGTTCGGTGCGACGTTCTTCAACTCGGCCCAGGCCGCCCTCGATCGTCACTCGCGCCTCGAGTACATTCGCGGCGCGCGGATCACCCCGGCGCGCCTCGGCGACCGTGGCCCACTGGTCGGTGCCGGCGCGGTCGGCCTGCGAGGCGTCCGACGGAGCACGCGCGCCGCAACGCAGTAGCGCCCGCGTACCGGTCGTCAGAGCGCGACGACGCTCGACGACGCTCGACGACGCTCGACGATCCCGGGACGACGCACGTCCCTCCTGTCGGGCACCACTGCCGCGACGTCTCCGTATCTGACAAGGTGGAGACATGACGAAGGTGCGTTCCTCCGACGCCA
>JBILUM010000208.1:0-5394 GCA_044370995.1 Ilumatobacteraceae bacterium
GCGGGTCGAGCTCGCTGACGCTGACCATGCCTGTCCGGAGGGTCGAGGTCGTGATCACGGCCGTGTACGAACCCGCCGGCAGTCGGTCGACGAGGTACCGGCCGCCGCCGGCCGTCGTCACGGGGAGAGCGACATCGTCGGCGGTGCCGGCCGTTGCGTCGAGCCCCGCCCAGGTGACGGTGAGGGCGATGCCGTCGAGGCCCGACTCCGTGCCGTCGAGCGTGCCGTCGGCATCGGCGTCCTCCCACACCACGTCGCCGATCGAGCCGGTGCCGGTGTAGGCGAAGTCGGCGTCGCGGCGATTGGCCTCGTCGACGCCGGCGGTGCTGCCGTCGTCGATGGTCAAGGTGACGGTGACGCGGTTCGCGGTCCCCGTGCCGTCGCCGTCGAAGGTTGCCGCGAAGCTCGGCAGCGAGGCCGGATCCACGCTCACGCGCACCGGGCCGTAGGGCAGGGCGGTGACGAGGTACTCGCCGTCGGCATCGGTGGTGGTGACGGTGACGAGGTCGTCGGTGTTGTCGAAGGTCGCGTCGGGCCCGGCCCAGCGGACGGTCACCTGGATGTCGGCGAGCGTGGGGTCGCCGGGCTCGGGTGCTGAGGCACCGTCACCGTCGAGGTCGAACCACATCTGGTCGCCGATCGAGGCGATGCCGATGTAGCCGAAGTCGACGTCGGTGCGGTCCTGACCGGTCGTGAGTGTGGCGGCCACGCCGTGGGGTGTGCCGGTGCCGTCGAGGTCGTAGGTGGCCTGCATGCCGGCGGGCAGATCGGCGGTATCGACGAGTACGGCGAACGCGCCGGCAGGGAGTTGGTCGATGAGGTAGGTGCCGGTGGCGTCGGTCGTGGTGGTGAACACGACGTCGTCGCCACCACCGCTGACGCCGTCGACGCCGAGCCAGGTGATGGTCACGTCGATGTTCGCGAGCCCTGTCTCGCCGGGGTCCTGCACGCCGTCGCCGTCACGGTCGTACCACACGCGGTCGCCGATCGAGCCGGTTCCGGCGTAGGAGAAGTCGACGTCGAGCTGGTTCTGGGCCGCCGTGAGCGCGGTGGTCACGACGTGTGCGGTGCCGATGCCGTCGAGGTCGTGGGTGAGGGTGGCGCCGGTGGGGACGTCAGCCGAATCGACCGTGGCGCGATAGGCACCGGCCGGCAGTCGGGTGAACAGGTACTGGCCGCTCGAGTCGGTGGTGTCGACCGGGTAGGTGACGTTGTCGCCGGTGGTGGCGAGGTTGCCGTCGAAACCGCCCCACACGAGGGTGACGTCGAGACCGGCCAGACCGGGCTCGCCGCCCTGCTGGGTCGAACCGCCCGAGGCGTCCTTGTCGAGCCAGATCGTGTCGCCGATCGAGCCGGTGCCGGTGTAGCCGAAGTCGGCCAGCAGGTACCCGGTGCTCGAGTTGAGCGTGATCAGACCGCTGCGGTGGTCGAGATCGGGGTCGGCCAGGTTGGGTGCGTCGTCGTTGAAGGCCGGCGTCATCCCGAGGGGGAGGGTCGTCGTGTCGACCCGCACGCGGTGGTCGCCGGTGGGCAGGTCGGCGAAGCCGTAGAAGCCCGTGCCGTTCGTGATGGCGTCGGTGACGATGATGTCGTCACCACCGCCCGCCGCGCCGTCGGGGCCCCAGAAGTCGTCGGCGGTGTTGAACGTCGCGTCGAGACCTTCGGACTCCAGGATCATCCGGACACCGGGGATGCCGGGCTCGCCCACGTCGATGGTCGAGTCGCCGTCGATGTCGTACCAGACGTAGTCGCCGAGGCTCGTGAAGCTGGCGTTGATCGTGAGCGTGTCGTCGTCGTCCTCGTTCGCGATCGGACCGGCGCTGTTCGGGGTGGAGTCCACGTCCCACTGGTTGTTGGTCTGGACCTCGGCCCGGTTGGTGATCGGACCGATCTGGTTGAGCCGGGTGCGGATCACGAGGGTCGCGCTCGCACCGTTGGCCACGGACCCGACGGTCCAGATGCCGGTGCCCGATGCGTAGGAACCTTGCGATGCCGACACGGTGGAGACGAACACGAGGCCGACGGGAAGGACGTCGGCCACGGTGACACCGGTCGCAGTGTCGGGGCCGGCGTTGGCAACCACGATCGTCCAGTCGACGTCGTTGCCGAACGCGTACGGACCCGAGGAGACGGTCTTGGTGACCGACAGGTCGGTGCCGCGGATGCGTGCAGTCGCCGTGCTGTCGGGGCCGGTGTAGACGCCGTCGGCGTTCGAGCTCGCGCCCGTCACGTCGTCGGCACCGGTGAGGCGGGCGGTATTCGTGTGGAGGAACGAGCCGGTCGTCCCGACGGTGAGCAGCGAGGCCTGAGGCGTCGCGTCGAAGTCGATCGAGATGGTCGCACCCGGGTTGAGCGGCTGGCCGGCACCGGACACGAGGTTCGACCACAGCAGCGTGGCGCCAGGCGTGGCGCAGTTCGGGGTGCACACCGGATCGGTGGTCACCGTCCCGTACGGCGTGGTGATGCTCGCCGAGCCGACCTGGTACACCCACCCGGCGGGCAGGACGTCGTCGATGCCGACGCCGTACGCCGCAGCTGTCGGTTCGGCCGTCTGGTTGGTGGCGACGATGCGCCACGTGAATCCCACGCCGACGCGGGCGTCGGTCGCGTCGTCGATCGCGGTCTTCACCACGGTGACGTTCGGGAAGCCGACCGTCATCGTGACGGTGTCTGCCGTGACGTCGCCACCGGCGCCGCCCTGTCCGTACGTGCGCCACTCCGCGATCGGGTCGGCGCTACGGGTCGCCGCGGACCGCGCGTAGTACGCGGTGACGTCGGCGATGTTGGCGATCTGCTCCCCGTCGTTCAGTGCGGCGTTGGCGGCGAGTTGCGCCGTGTAGGTGATGGTGGCGGTGGAGTTCGCAGCGATCGTGCTGATCTGCCACTGGAGGTTGGGTGCGGTGCCGTCGACGACGGTGATCGCGCCGGACGAACCCGGCACGGTGACGTTCACCAGGTCGCCGTCGGGGTCGTCGACGACGGTGATGTCGTGTGCCGGCCAGCTCGACGAGTTCGTGATCGTCAGCGTGTAGGTGTACGTGCCGGTTCCGATGTCGGTGTTGCAGGTGTCGTTGTCGCCGATGTTGCCGGGCACCTGGTCGCACGGCGACTGTGAGACGTCCTTGTCGATGCGCAGCACGGGCTCGGCCACGGTCACGGTCGCCGTAGCCGGGCTCGACGAGCGGGCGAACGAGCCGGTGGCCGGTGGGTTGGCGGGCACCGACGAGATGCTGTTGGTGTTGTTCCAGTACAAGTGCACCGTGTTCACGAGCGCATTGCCGCTCATCACGTCGGTGCCTTCGGGGACATAGGTGTTGTCGACGCGGGCGGTGTAGGTGAAGCGCACGGTGCAGTTGTTGGCCGACGACGACGAGAAGTCGTCGATCCAGAACCCGATGGTGGTCGAGCCGTCGGCGTTGTTCGTCCGGTTCACGATGGGCTGCACCCCGGCGAGCGAGGGACAACCGGTCGTGACGCCGGTGGCGGAGACGGTGCCGAAGGCGTCGAAGTCCATGCCGTCGGGGAGCACGTCGATCACCGTCGCGTCGGACGTCGTGATGCCCGCGGGCACGGTCGCGTCGATGGTGTAGGTGACGGTGTCGCCGATCGTGGCGGTGCCGGGGGAGACCGACTTCGCGACGGTCGCCAGGGGCACCGACACGGTGTCGGTGGCGTTCGCCGAGTAGGTCGTGCGCTCGCCCGTGATCGTGCCGATCATGCTCGTGGCGGAGGCCGTCACCGTGTTGGTGAAGATCGAGCCCGACGCGGCCGGGTCGTCGACGACGACGTCGTAGGTGAGGTTCGCGTTGGTGCCCTGCGCGATGGAACCGAGCTTGGCCGCGGTGGTGGTCTCGTTCCAGGTGATCGTCCGTGCTGTCTGGTTCCAGATGCCGCCGTCAGGGCTCACCGTGCCGCCGTCGGCGACGGGCGTGCCCGCATTGACGACCGTGAGACCGGCCGGAATGGTGTCGACGACCTGGACGTCGTTCGCCGACGACCGGTTCGCGCCGGTCCCGGCAGCGACGACCAGGGTGTAGGTGAGGGTGTCGTTGGGGACCACGAAGTCGTCCGCGTCGTTCTCGTTCTTGGTGAGGGTGATCGAGGGCTCGACCACCGTCGCGGTGACGGTGTTGCCGTTCACCGTGACCCTGCTGGTGCCGATCGACGCGTCGGGGAGCCAGGAGAACGACGAGGTGTTGCTGATCGCGCTGCCGGCGATCGTGCCGCCCGCGCTCGACACGCGGGCGACGATCACGACCGTCACCAGATCGGGTCCGGAACCCGCCGCGTTCACGTGGGTGCCGGCGCGATCGACCTGGACGGTGCCCCCGGAACCGACCGATGGTGCGGTGACGACCCAGGCCGCGTCAGGTGCGCCGTTGACGAGCACCGCCGGGCTGGCGTGCAGCACCAGGTCGCCGTCGAGGGCGTCGACGATGCGGGCGTCGACCACCGAGGTGCCCTCCGGGATCGTCGCGGTGACGGTGTAGGTGATGGTCTCGCCGATGGTGGCGAGCTCGGCGGCCGTGCTCGGCGAGGCGTTGCCGGCGTTGCCGACGGCATCGTTCACGCTCGACTGTTGCACCTTGCCCACGGAAGCGGTGGCGATCGTGATGGTGCTGTTGTCGGTGGCCGGTCCGGTGTTGGGCACGACCGTGCCGTCGATGTTGCTCGACGGGTAGTAGACGAACGGGCTGTCGTCGGCGTTGGACACCGTCTGGTAGCGGCGCACACCTGCGGTGTTGGTGTAGGTGCGGCCGGGATCGACGCCCGCCGGCAGGTCGACGGTGTAGGTCAGCGCCACCGGCGCCGTGCCGAGCGTGGTGTCGCGGGCGACCGACGGCACTGCGGCGGCAGGCCAGCGGATGACGCCGGAGGTGCAGACACCCGACACGGGGTTCATCACCGTGACGTCGGCGCAGGTGATGCCGGTGGGCAGTCGGTCCCAGACCTCAGCGTCCGTCGCGTCGACGTTGCCGTCGTTCCAGAGCCTGATGGTGTAGTCGACGGTGTCGCCGGCGTCGAGCGGGCCCGAGGCGTTGTTCGATTTGTCCAGCCGTACCTGCGACTCGGTCCACTCGACGGTCGACTGGTCGCGGTACATGAAGACCGACCCCGCAGTGTTCCGCGTGGTCATCTTCATCAGGCTCGCGTTGATGTCGTATGCCGCGCTCAGGTTCGGGTCGATGAGCCGCGCCGCGATCGTCCAGTGGAACTGCTGACCGGACGGGTTGGACGGCACCTGGCCGCTGCTCGCCAGCGTGAAGGTGACGGTGTCGTCGGCGCCGCTCGTGTCCTCGGTGACCGTGGTGCCGGTGAGCGTGTCGGGGGTGGCGCCGGTGGTCACCTGTCGGGCAGAGCCCGGCACGAGTGCGAACTGGGCCGGCAGCAGGT
>JBILUM010000209.1:0-5389 GCA_044370995.1 Ilumatobacteraceae bacterium
GGGGTTCGCCGACGTGTTCCCCCGCTACCGCCGCGAGCTCGAACGCGCCGGGCGGCTCGACTTCGACGAACAGGTGCAGCGCGCGCTCGAGATCCTCCTCGACGACCCGGTCGCCCGGGCCACCGCCCAGCGGGCATGCCGGTTGATGCTCGTCGACGAGTTCCAGGACCTCACCCCCGCCCACCTCCTGCTCGTGCGGCTGCTCGCCGGGCCCGACGGCGCCGTGTTCGGCGTGGGCGACGACGACCAGACCATCTACGGCTACAACGGCGCCGATCCGGCCTGGCTCATCGACTTCGCCGAGCTGTTCCCCGGCGCGGGCGAGCACCCGCTCGAGGTCAACTACCGATGCCCGGCCGACGTGGTCGCCGCCGCCGACATGCTCCTGCGACACAACGCAGTCCGCGTGCCGAAGTCGATCCGCGCCGCGGCCACGGCCGTCGAGCGAGGCCTGCACGTCGAGTCGGGCGACGCCCCGGTCGACACCACGGTCGACATCGTCAGCCGGGCCGTGGCCGACGGCATGCCACCGTCGGACATCGCCGTCCTCACGCGGGTCAACTCGCTGCTGGCCCCGGTGCAGGTGGCCCTCGGCGTCGCCGGGGTGCCGGTGATGGGCGGCGTCGGCCGCGAGTTCCTCGACCGCACCGCCGTGCGCGCCGCGCTGGCCTGGTTGCGCCTCGCCACCGCCGCCGAGCGGTTCGAGCCCGACGACATGGCCGAGGCGCTGCGCCGGCCGTCGAGATCGCTGCACCCCAACGTCGCCACGTGGGTCGGCGAGCAGACCTCGCTCGACGGTCTACGTCGCCTTGCAGGTCGTGTGAACGGCGAGCGCGACGCGATGCGCATCGAGGAGTTCGCCGCCGACATCGAACGGCTGCGCCGCCTGGCCGCCAACCGGGGCACCACCGGCGCGATCCTCGGCGCCCTGCGCGACTCGATGGGCCTTGCGTCGAGCATCGCCACGCTCGACACGCATCGGCGCGGCATGAACCGCGCCGCGCAGAACGACGACCTCACCGCCATCGCCCAGCTCGCCGAGCTGCAGCCCGACCCCCGAGCGTTCGAACGGTGGTTGCGCGACGGGGTCAGCCGCCCGTGGGCGTCCGGCGGCGTCACCCTCGCCACCGTGCACCGGGTGAAGGGCCAGGAGTGGCCGCTCGTGGTGGTGCACCAGGCCGACGCCGACCAGTTCCCCCACCGGCTGTCCGACGACACCGCCGAGGAACGGCGCGTCTTCCACGTGGCCATCACGCGTGCGTCGCAGCGACTGCACGTGGTGCCTGACGAGACACCGTCACCGTTCATCGCCAACCTCTTCGACCCGCCGGCTCCCAAGCGGACGGGCCCGGCCACTCCCGCGGCACCTGCACCGGCCAAGCCGGCCCGTGACGCCCGCCCAGGACATGGCCTGGCCGGCGACGACGCCGTGCTGTTCGCGGCGCTCAAGGAGCTGCGTCTGCACCTGGCGGCGGGCAAGCCCGCCTACACCGTGTTCGCCGACGCGACGCTCGAGCAGATCGTGCTGGCGAGGCCGACGTCACGGGCCCAGCTCGGCCTGGTGAAGGGCGTCGGCCCTGCCAAGCTCGCGGCCTACGGCGACGCGTTCCTGCAAGCGATCGCCGCCGTCGCCGACCTCGACCCGACCGACGACTGACCCGGCCGGCCGGCAACCGTCAGGCGCCGCGGAGTCCGACGAGCCAGCGGCGGACGTTCTCGCCGAGCGCGCTCACGTCGTAGCCGCCCTCCTGCAGCACCACGGTGGGCAGACCGAGCTCGGCGACCAGGGCACCGCAGCGCTCGAAGCCGTCGGTGGTGACGGCGAGGTCGCTGATCGGGTCGGTGAGGAACGTGTCGAGACCGAGCGAGACGATCAGCGTCGACGGGCCGAACGCCGTGATCGCATCGCACGCGGTCGCGAGCCCGGCCAGGAACGTCTCGTCGTCAGCACGGAGCGGCATCGGCAGGTTGAGGTTCAGACCGAGGCCCTTGCCGGTTCCGGTCTCGTCGGCATACCCGATCGAATACGGGTACGCCCGGGCCGGGTCGCCGTGCAACGACACGTACTGCACGTCGTCGCGGTCGTAGAAGATCTCCTGTGTGCCGTTGCCGTGGTGGTAGTCGACGTCGAGGATGGTCACCTTGGTGCCGGTCGTCGCGGCCACGTGGTGGGCGGCGATCGCGGCGTTGTTGAAGAAGCAGTACCCGCCGTAGCGACGTGATGTGGCGTGGTGACCGGGCGGCCGGCACAGGCCGTAGGCGTACCGCTCACCGTCGAGCACCAGCTTCGTCGTGGTGAGCGCCGTGTCGACCGCTCCCCTGGCCGCCTCGTAGGTGCCCTCGGTCAGCGGCGTGGTGGTCTCGAAGCACCAGTAGCCCATCCGCCCGTTGATCGAGGGGGGCTCGGTGGGCGGGCTCATCTTGTTGCGCAGGTCGGAGCTGTAGAAGAAGTCGGGCGTCACCTCGCGGTGGTCACCGTTGGCGGCCTGGTACTCCGCCCACGCGGTGGTGAGGAAGCGCAGCAGGCCAGGGTCGTGGATCGCCTCGATCGGCGCGGTGCCCCACTCGTCGGGGGTCCGGAACGGGAACGACCCGTCGGCCTGCAACGTCTCGCGGATCGTCTCGGCCCGGCCGATGTGCTCGAACGGGCTGTGGGCTGTGGAGGTCTCGAACTCGACGTGGGGATCGTGACGGAGGTGGGCAGGGGTGTAGACGACGTGCACCTCCGAATCGTGCCAGATCCGGACGGGCCCCGACCCGCTCGCCGTTGCTACGGTCGGCGCCGTGCCCGACCAGAAGCCCGACCAGCCACTCCCCCACGCCCGTCCCGCTGTCGATCGCCTCCCCGCCTATCGCCCCGGCAAGGGCGCCGCCCAGGCCGAGGCCGAACACGGCATCACCAACGCGATCAAGCTCGCCTCGAACGAGAACCCCGACCCGCCCCTCGACGAGATCGTCGCCGCGGTGACCGCGGCTGCCGCGGGCGCCAACCGCTACGCCGACCACCGGGCCACGGCGCTGCGCGAGCGCATCGGTGCCTGGCTCGGCGTCGATCCGGCGTGCGTCACGATCGGCGCCGGCTCGGTGGGCCTGCTGCAGCAGCTGTTCCTCACCTTCGTCGATGCCGGCGACGAGGTCGTCTACCCGTGGCGTTCGTTCGAGGTGTACCCGGTGTACACGAAGCTGATGGGCGGTGTGGAGGTCACGACCCCGCTCACCGCCGAGCACGGGTTCGACCTCGAGGCGCTCGCCGCGGCGATCACCCCGAACACGCGCATGGTGCTGCTCGCCACGCCCAACAACCCCACCGGCACCGCGCTGCGCACCAGCGACCTACGCGCCCTGCTCGGTCGCATCTCCCCCACCACCGTGGTGGTGATCGACGAGGCGTACCGTGAGTTCCTCGACCCCGCCTTCGGCGATCCGGTGCACGAGCTCGTGCCCGAGTTCCCGAACGTGGTGGTCACCCGCACCTTCTCGAAGGCGCACGGGTTGGCGGGCATCCGAGTCGGCTACGCGGTCGGCCACCCCGACGTCATCGCCTCGATCGACAAGACCCTGTTCCCCTTCGCCGTCAACGGTCTCGCCCAGGCCGCCGCCATCGCGGCGATCGACGCGATCGACCTGATCCAGGCGCGGGTCGACCGCATCCTCGCCGAGCGCGCCCGGGTGATCGCTGCGCTCGTCGATGCCGGGTGGTCGATCCCCGACGCGCAGGCGAACTTCGTCTACCTGCCCCTCGGCGACCGCACCGACGCCATCTACCTCGAGCTCGAAAAGCGCGGTGTGGTCACCCGACCGTTCAGCAACGAGGGCATCCGCGTCACGATCGGCAGCAAAGAGCAGAACACCCGCTTCCTCAGCACCCTCGCCGAGGTCGCATCACCCCGCTGACCGGTCACACCAGCTCGAGGGTCTCCTCGAGGTAGAGCTCGCGGCACTTGGCGCGCTGGAGCTTGCCGCTGCTCGTCTTGGGCAGGGTGCCCGGCTTCACCAGCATCACGTCGCGCGGCGGCAGGCCGCACACCTCGAGGGTGCGGTGGTGGATCGAATGACGCACCTCGTCGAGCGCTCCGTCGGCGTCCGACGGCCGCACCTCGGCGACGACGACCACGGTCTCCTTGCCCTTGTACCCGTCGACACCGAACGCGATCACGTTGCCGGCGCGCACCCCGTCGAGGGTGCCGCAGGCTCGTTCGATGTCCTCGGGGAACACGTTGCGGCCACCGACGATGATCACGTCCTTGATGCGCCCGCACAGCACGAGCTGGCCATCGATCACGTACGCCAGGTCGCCGGTGCACAGCCAGCCGTCGCGGAACAGCGCGGCGGTGGCATCGGGGCGCTTGTAGTAGCCGGGCGTCACCGAGGTGCCACGCAGCAGCAGCTCACCGACATGGCGCTCGGGCAGCTCGGCGTAGGTCTCGGGGTCGACGACCTTCATCTCGAGGCCGGGCACGGCGGTGCCGAGCAGGGGCAGACGGCGAACGTCGAGTTCTTCCTCGGCATCGCCGACCAGCAACTGCTTGGCGATGCGATCGCGTTCGAGCACCACCCGGTCGACCGAGTCGGTCGCCAGGCCGGCGTGGCGCTTCGGGAACGACCCGCCGATCGCGACCTCGGCCATGCCGAACGCAGGGAACACGCTGCCGGCACGAAAGCCGAACGGCTCGGCCGCGGCGACGAACGCCTCGACGGCCGCCGGGTCGACGGGCTCGGCGCCGCTGAGCGCGAGGGTGAGCGTGGACAGATCGAGGTCCTTGGCCCGCTTGAGCGCACGGGTGGCGAGCACCCAGCTGAAGTTGGGGCCGGCCGTGGCGGTGCCACCCCAGTCGCTGATCCATTGCATCCAGTTGCCCGGGTGGGCGAGGAAGTCCTGTGGCGCCGCCTGCACGAGTTGTACACCTCGGGTCATCGGGATCGACAGGAAGCCCACGAGGCCCATGTCGTGGTAGAGCGGCAGCCAGCTCACCATCACCTCGGCGAGGCTCAGTTCGGCCGCTTCGCAGCACGCGTCGATGTTGGCGGTGAGCACCCGGTCGGGGATCATCACACCCTTGGGCTCGCTGGTCGAGCCGCTCGTGTACTGCAGGATGATCAGCCGCTCGGGGTCGTACGACGGGATCTCCAACCGCTCGCCGCTCACCTGGCCGGTCACGCCCGGCAGCACGTTCTTCATCGGCTCGATCGGCGGGTCGCCGGGAGCCGCGGCGTAGAAGTCGGCGAGCAGGTCGTCGATCAGCACGAGCTTGGCGTCGCCGTGGCGGATGCGCGAGCGGGTGCTCTCGATGAACGCGTCGAGCGATCCCATCCGCATCGGCAGCGGCAGCACCATCGAGGCGCACCCGGCCAGCCAGCAGCCCTGGACGATGGTGATGAGGGAACGGCT
>JBILUM010000210.1:0-5354 GCA_044370995.1 Ilumatobacteraceae bacterium
GCAGTGTTCATCCGCAGGCGACCCTGGCCACCCGCCACCGAGAAGTTGGCCGCGGAACCCGACAGCGTCCAGGCGCCACCGAGGTCGGCGGTGCCGAGCCCGTTGGTGACCGTGCGCTCGAAGGCATCCGCCGAGAACGGTTGCGGGCCCACCGGGATGCCGGGCACCACGACCGACTGGCTGCTCGAGCCCGTCGCGCCCTGGTCGTCGGTGACCGTCAGCACGATCGTGTAGGTGCCCGCCGCCGCGTACGTGCGGTTGGCCGTGACCCCCGAACCCGTGCCGCCGTCACCGAAGTCCCAGGCGTACGACACGATCGTGCCGTCGTCGGTGCTCGCCGACGCGTCGACCGCCACCGCCAGCGGCGACGGCGTGGCCGTGAAGGCCGCAGTGGGAGCGCCGTTCACCGGGATGCCGGGCACGACCACTTGCTGCGACGTGGTGCCGGTGGCACCGTCGTCGTCGGTGACCGTGAGCGACACGGTGTACGTGCCGGCCGCGGCGTAGGTGTTGGTGGCCGTCGCCCCGGTGGCGACGTTGCCGTCGCCGAAGTTCCAGGCGTACGAGGCGACCGTGCCGTCGGCATCGGTGGAGGCCGAGCCGTTCACCGCCACCGACAACGGCGACGTGGTGGCCGTGAAGGCCGCCGTCGGCGCCTGATTCGGCGGCACGTCGGGCACGACCACCTGGCGGGTGGTGGTGCCGGTGGCGCCGTCGTCGTCGGTGACCGTGAGCGTGACCGTGTAGGTGCCGGGGGCCACATACGTGCCGGTCGCCGTGGCGCCGGTGCCCAGGGTGCCGTTGCCGAAGTCCCAGCCGTAGGAGACGATCGTGCCGTCGACGTCGGCAGAGGCCGACCCGTTCACCGCCACCGACAACGGCGACGTGGAGGCCGTGAACGACGCCGTGGGCGCCTGGTTCGGCATGGCGCCGGTGGAACCCACCGCGTAGTTCTGTGCGACCTCGGCCGCCGTGAGCGCACGGGGATAGACCGCGGCCTCGTCGATGGTCCCGTTGAAGTAGTCGCTGAGCGGTCGGTTGGCCCATCCGGTGAGGTTGTCGCCACCGACCCGCCAGATGCCCTGGTAGTTGGCGGCCATCCGCACGTTGGTGAGTTGGCCGACCTGCTGGCCGTCGACGTACAGGGTCATGACCCCGTTGCCGAGCGTGCCGACGACGTGGTGCCAGGCGTCGTCGACCAGCGACTTCGGCGACGTCACGATCCGGGTGCCACCCGCAGGGGAGACTCCGAAACGAACCCGGCCGTCGTTGCCGATGTACAGGTGGCGGTCGTAGGCCGTGGAGTTGCCCGTGGTGCGGTTGCCGAAGCCGATGATCTTGCCGCCCGAGGTGCTGTTGGTACGGACCCACGCCTCGACGCTGAAGGTGTGACGGCCGAGCCGGCTGGTCGCCGTGGAGGCGAACTGGGTGCTGTTGCCGTTGAATCGCATCGCCGTGTCGGCATCGCCGGGCACCGCGCCCGTCTGGCTCCGGGTGACCGAACCGTTCACCGTGAGGTTGTCGTACGACGCCGAGTTGACCGCGACGCCGGCGGACTCGCCGAGGCGCCAGTAGTTGAGCGGGCGGTCGGCGAGCGCTGCCGCGGCATAGGTCGAACTGGCGCTGCCGACGGTGACCGTCACCCAATCCGACGGCGCCTCGTTGCCGAAGGCGTCGATCGCCTTCACCCGGTACCGGACCGTCTGACCTGGCGTGAGCCCGGTGTCGGTGAAGCCGTACTGCTCCATCTCGTACCACTTCGAACGACCATTGCCCGTGTAGACACGGTTGCCGTCGGTGTCACGGAAGACCTGATAGGTGAAGTACTCGTTGTCGCGGTCCCAGTTGCCGCTCCAGGTGAGACGCACCTCGCCCGGGTTGACCGAGACGGCCCGGGGCAACCAGTTCGACAGGAACAGGCGCGGGATCTGCTTGTTCGGAGCGATGCTCGACACCGCGAAGCGGACGAGGCCCTGCTGCGGGGCGTCGTTGACGTTGCGGAACTCGCCGCCCATCACGACGTACTGCGAGTTGCCGGCCACGTTCCACGGACCCTGGGACTGGCCGGTGAACGTGCCCGCGTCGAGCGACGGGAAGAAGTTGAGCATGCTCGGGGCGGGCCTGCCCTCGAAGTTGAAGTAGCCGTAGGGGTCCGCGGCGAGCGTGCCGGTGGTGGCCCGGCTGAAGGCGAGCGCACGGCTGAAGCCCCACGGTTCCGTGCGCTGGAAGGCGTTCGCCGCGAGGCCGCCGCACTCGTGGGCGTGGCCGACGTTGTAGACCGCGTCACCTTGGACGAACACCGAGTGGGTGTCGCCATGGCAGTCGGCGAGCCAGTTGATGGTGCCGCCGTTCCACGACGCCGAGAACGTGCCCTCGAAGTTGCCGGTGCCACCGAAATAGAAGCCGGTGCCGAACAGATCGTTGCCGTTGGTGTGCAACGAGGTGATGCCCGCCGTGTTGCCGGCGTTGCGCACCGTCGCGTTGACGGCCATGGGCAGGGAGATGCCCGTGACGGCATCGAGCATGCCCATACCGAAGCCCGGGTTGTTGCCGCCGTTGAGTGTGGTGAACTGCCCGCCGACCGCGACCTTGGCGCCGTCGGGTGACATCGCGATGGCCTTGACGACACCACCGATCGCCTGCGGCGCCCAGTCGAGCAGCGCACCGTTGGCAGCGTTGAAGGCCGCGAGCTGTCCGCGGGCCACGCTGCCGACAGCGTTGAAGTTGCCGCCGACGTACACCGGCGAACCGCTCGGGTGCACCACGATCGCGTGGACGTGGTGACCGACCGATGGGAGGAACGGCACGAGGTCGCCGGTCGCGATGTCGAACGCAGCGATGCGCGAGCGCGAGACGCCGTTGACCGTCGTGAAGTCGCCACCCACGTAGAGGCGGGTGCCGTCGGGCGACGCCACGACCGAGCGGACCTGGGCGTTGAACGACGGCGCGAAGGTCGTGATGAGCTCACCGGTGGTGAGGTTGTAGGCGAGGAAGTTGCTGCGGGCGGTCTGGTTGACCCCCACTGCAGCGCCGGCCGGCCGGGCGTTCGTGAACCGGCCACCGACGTAGACGGTGTTGCCGACCACGGCCTGCGACCAGGCGACTCCGTCGATCTGGACCGTGGGCAGCGCATCGGCCGACACGGTGACCGGCGTGGTGGGGTCGGCGGGGTTCGCGGGTGCCGTGTCGGCGTGGCCCGTGAGCGACGCCGCGGCGACGATCGAGGCCGAGGCCGCGAGGCCGACGAGAGAGGAGACGACGCCGACCCTGCTCACCCGGCGACGTGGGGTCGCTTTGGGATGATCTCCGTTCGAGCTGTACGTCATCGGTGTAACCGTGTGTGTTGCCATCACTCCGCCCTGGGTGAGAGAACTGCTGATCGTCGGGAACCGGCAGGGACTGCCGGATCCGATGGATGGCGACGGCCCGTTGCCCGTCCGTCGCCGAGAGGAATTCTCCCAGCCGACAGCGACGATGCACCACCCTCGATGCGGTAGATGGGCCGTTCGGCCCACGGCATCGGACACATTCCGCAACGCAGCGCGGTCAGGCGACCGGACCGGGTGGCCGGACCGCCGCCCCGAACACCATCTCCATCACCGGGCTGATGTCGGGGCCGCGGCGCACGGAGTGCCCGCCGTCGACGCCGATGCACTGCCCCGTGATCCAGCTGCTCTCCGGACCGAGCAGGAAGCGCACGAGGGCGGCCACGTCGTCGTCGGTGCCCGTGCGGGCCAGCGGCATCTGGGCGAGGTAGTCGTCGCGGATGACGTCGGTGGTGGTGAGCGTGATCGTCGCATCGGTGGGCACCAGGCCCGGCCGCACTGCATTGGCCCGCACGCCACTCGCACCGAGCTCGTCGGCCACCTGCTTCACCAGCATCTCGAGCCCCGCCTTGCTCACGCAGTACGCGCTCATGAACCGATGGGTGAGCGGCGCCGCGATCGACGACACCGCGACGATCGAGCCACCACCGTTCGCCGCGAGGTGGGGCACCGCGTGCTTCATCGTCAGGAACGCACCGGTGAGGTTCGTGCCGAGCACGCTGTTCCAGTCGTCGAGCGTGGTGAGGTGGAACGGCGACGCGCTGCCGAACCCTGCGTTGGCGACGCACATCGTGAACGCGCCCACGCCGGCCGCGACCGAGCAGGCCTCTGCCACCGCTGCCTCGTCGGTCACGTCGCAGCGCACCGTGTGGACCTCTGCGTCGGGCAGGTCGGTCAGGATCGAGGCGACACCCGCCGCGAGCCGTTCCTCCGAACGGCCGGCGAGCACCACCGTCGCCCCGTCTCGTGCGAGGTGCCGGGCGCAGCCGAGCCCGATGCCGCTGCCACCACCGGTGATCAGCGCGCTGTGTCCGGCGAGCGGGGTCGAGGTCATGTCGCTGTCTCCGATTGCAGGTGGGTGTTGCAGGTGGGTGTTGCAGGTGGGTGTTGCAGGCGAGTGGGGCGGGGCGGTCACTTGATCGCGAGGGCGTTCGGCGGGCTCGCCACGCCGGCGGGCAGGTTGAGCGGCGCCGACGTGAAGAAACACTCGTACCGGCCGTCGGCCGCGCAGTCGTCACCGAGCGCCTCCAACGTCCACATCTCCCCCAGCGGCAGGCCGAGCATCGGCAGCAGCAGCGTGTGCGTGAAGATCTCGTGGAGGCGGCGGCGGTCGGCGCGCACCTCGGCCTCGTGCTCGGGTGTGCTCATCGCGCCAGGGGGCCACACCTCCACCGCCGGGTTGTCACACCCGATCGCGGCGATGTGCAGGTTCCACAACACCTCCGCGAGGTGCTCGCCGCTGCGCAGCCCGGGCGACACGAGGTGCTCGGTCTGCGCCATCCGTTCACGCACCCCT
Organism: Ilumatobacteraceae bacterium; assembly: GCA_044370995.1. Lineage (GTDB taxonomy): Bacteria > Actinomycetota > Acidimicrobiia > Acidimicrobiales > Ilumatobacteraceae > VFMC01. Next base: position 4,843 of record JBILUM010000210.1, read on the forward strand.
GTCGGCTGCTGTTCGTACCAGCCCACCCAGCCCGTGCGCAGCAACAGCACGTCGCCGTCGCGCAACTCGGTGCCCTGGTCGGCCAGACACTCACCGATCTCGTCGGGTTCGATCGGGTCGGGCCGGTCGTACTGCAGCGGCCGGCCCACGCGCTCGCGCCAACGGCCGACGTCGGCGAGCACGGCGCGACCGACGATGCCCCGCTCTGCCCAGTGATGGATGCCGTGTTCGTCGTCGGGCACCCCGCCGTAGTGACCGGTCCCCGGTTCGTCGGCGACGGCCGCGTGGTTGCGGATGTGACGGAACCCGTCCCACTGCGACGACGACTGCGTGTTCCAGCCGTGCAGCACGTCGTCGTGGCTCGTGCTCGACGCGCCACCGGTGACCTCGTGCTCGAACGGCCGGCGGTCGAACAGCGGCGGATCGGGCAGCCGCATGCCCCAGTTCAGCGCGAACACCGCGCCGCGCTGCACGAGCCGGGCCGCCTCGACGACCCGTTCGGGCGTCAGCAG
>JBILUM010000211.1:0-5311 GCA_044370995.1 Ilumatobacteraceae bacterium
CGCGCGACAAGCTCGTCGTCACCCGCAACCCCGACTACTGGATGACCGACGCCGCCGGCAACCAGCTGCCGTACCTCGACAGCGTCGAGTTCCGCGTGATCGAGGACAGCGAGACCGCCGCCGAGGCACTGCAGAGCGGTGACATCGACATCTTCTCGACGTCGTCCGCCATCGTCATCAGCGAGTTCCGCGAGCTGGCCGACGAGTTCCCGATGACCGAGCAGGACTCGTTCACCGAGACCAACTACATCCTCATCGACCTCGCCAAGCCCGGTCCGCTGCAGGACCAGCGTGTGCGCTGCGCACTCTGGAAGGCCATCGACCGCCAGGAGCTGATCGACCTCACCGCCGACGGCATCCTCCAGGTCGCCAACGGCCTGTTCTCGCCCGGCCAGGAGGGCTACCTCGAGGACAACGGCGTGCCGACCGAGCAGGACCTCGAAGGCGCCCAGGCGCTCATCGACGAGTACGTCGCCGAGAACGGCCCGGTCACGGTGAACTACGGCACCACGGTGTCGGCCATCAACGCCCAGGTCGCCGAGCTCCTCTCGGGCTACTGGGCAGAGATCGGTGTCACCACCGAGATCCAGCAGGTGCCGCAGGACCAGTTCATCACCAACGCCCTGTTCGGTGATCCCGGCTTCTTCATGTACGGCTGGCGCAACCACGCCGGTACGACCATCGACGGCCAGTACTTCTGGTGGCACTCGTCCGCTTCGGCCCCCGACGGTTCGCTCGCGCTGAACTTCGGCCGTGTCGAGGACCCGGTGGTCGATGAGAACCTCGAGGCCCAGCGCGTCGAGTCCGACCCGGCCAAGCGCAAGGAGTTCGCCGAGAACGTGAACCGCCGCATGGCCGAGCAGTGCTACCAGTTCGCCAACTCGTGGACCCTGTGGGGCACCCCGCGCGACCCGGCGATCCAGGGCCTCAGCACCCTCGTGTTCCCCGACGGCAGCAACGCACGTGACGGCGCCGGCTTCTCCGGCCAGTTCTACATGCATGCCCTCTGGCTCGACGAAGCTGCCTGATCCTCCATTCAGCCGAGAGCCGGGTGACTCGACCAACGGTCGGGTCACCCGGCTCTGCTGAACCTGCCCGTTCACCCCGTCAGTCCGACCGAGGTCTCCTGCGTGCGTTACTTCCTCCAGAAACTGAGCCAGTTCGCGATCGTCTTCTTCATCGTCACGTTCGTCGTGATGATCCTGATGCGACTCGGACTCAACGCCCCGGGCGACCCCGCTCGCACCCTGCTCGGCGGCACTGCCGATCAGGAACTCATCGACGCCACCACTGAGAAGTACCGCCTCGACAGCAACTACTTCACCCAGTACTTCTTCTGGCTGAAGGGCATGCTCACCGGCGACATGGGGTTCAGCGTGCCGAACTCGCTGCCCGTGTCGACGCTCATCAGAAGCCGCGTGATGACCACCCTGCTGCTCGGCACCTATGCCATCGTCTGGGGCCTCATCATCGCCGTCCCCTTCGCCGTCCGGCAGGCCTACAAGCGTGACGGACTGTTCGACAAGCTCGGCAGCGGCCTGTCGTTCGCGTTCGTGTCGGCGCCGGCGATCGTGCTCGCGCCGATCCTCACGCTGCTGCTCATCAAGGAGAACACCATCACGCTGTGGTGGCCGCTGAACGACTACCAGATCACCATCGGCGGCTGGTTCCCTCGAGTCGGAGACAAGATCTACCCGTGGCAGGACCTGAGCGAGCACTTCATGAACTTCTTCGTGCCCACGCTCGTGCTCACGCTGCCCATCGCCGCCGTGTTCAGCCGACTCCTGCGCGGCGACATGGTGATGACCCTGCAGGCCGACTTCGTCACCCTCGCCAGCGCCAAGGGCGTCTCGCCCCGTCGCGTGCTCTGGGTGCACGCCCTGCGCAACTCGTTGTTCTCGCTGCTCACCAGCGTGGGCCTGCAAGTCGGCGGCATCGTCGGCGGCGCCATCGTCGCAGAGTCCTTCTTCGACCTCGACGGCATGGGCACGATGCTCGTCACCGCGATCTTGAGCAAGGACCTGTTCACCGTGCAGAGCGCCGCGGCGATCCTGGTGGCGTGCGTCGTCGTCGTGAACCTCACGGTCGACCTGATGTACGCCGTGCTCGACCCACGTATCCGCCACGCCCGAGCGCTGGCCTGAGGACCGACGGGGAATCCACATGACCACGACCATCGCTCCACCCACTGCCCCGTCGCCGGACCCGGCTGCTGCTGCCGAACCGTCTTCGGCAGCGTTCAAACCCAAGCGCAAGCGTCCGAACATCGGCTTCATCTTCGCCGTCGTGTTCCTCGTCTCGCTGACGTTCATGGCGTTCTTCGCCGACTACCTGTCGTTCATCCCGTACCCCGACGAGAAGATCCTGGGTCCCGATGGCCGCCCTGGCCGTTACGACTGGGGCCCGGGCTGGACGGCGTGGTTCGGGACCGACGGCGTCAGCAACGACGTCTTCTCCAAGACCATCTACGGCGCACGCACCTCGCTGCAGGTCGGCGTCTTCGCCACCGTGTTCGGCATCGTCGTCGGCGGCGGCCTCGGCGTGATCGCCGGCTACTTCCGGGGCAAGGTCGATCGGGTCGTGATGATCATCACCGACTGCCTGCTCGCACTGCCCGCCCTGCTGCTCGCGATCATCCTCGTGGACCGGCTCGACGACTTCCGCCTCGACACCGAGTGGCTCAGCTGGCTCAGCCGCAAGTGGCAGATCGTGCTGACCCTCGGCATCCTGGCCACGGCACCTCTCGCCCGCATCGTCCGGGCCCAGACGCTGTCGCTGCGGGAACGAGAGTTCGTCCTCGCGGCTCGCAGCATCGGAGCGAAGCCCGGGCGTGTCATGTTCCGTGAGATCCTCCCCAACCTGATCCCGGTCATCCTGACCGTCGCCTTCACCGGCCTCAGCATCCTCATCGCCGCCGAGGGTGCACTCGCCTTCCTGGGCCTCGGCGTCGAAGTCGGCACCCCCACGTGGGGCAAGCTGATCGACGAGAACCGCAACCAGATCGACGACGCCTGGTGGGCGACGTTGTTCCCCTGTCTGATGCTGTTCCTCACGGTCCTCTCGTTCAACCTCATCGGCGACCGACTCTCGCGTCGCTTCGACATCCGGCAGGCTGGTGTATGAGCACGCAGATCCAGGCATCCGCCCGTGACATCGACGGACCCCTCCTCGAGCTGACGGACGTCACCACCCACTTCAAGACCCCTCGAGGTGTCGTGCGCGCCGTCGACGGCGTCAGCTTCACCCTCGACCGTGGCAAGGCCCTCGGCATCGTCGGCGAGTCCGGTTCGGGCAAGACCATCCTGTCCCGTTCGATCATGGGACTCCTCCCACCTCGCGGCACCATCCGCGGCGGCAGCATCAAGTTCGAGGGCCGCGAGATCGGCAACCTCGACCGCAAGGCGATGCGCAGCGTGTGGGGCAAGGAGATGGCGATGATCTTCCAGGACCCCATGACGTCGCTGAACCCGGTGATGAAGATCGGCCGCCAGATCGCCGAACCGCTCCAGATCCACCTCGGCATGACCAAGCAGAACGCGCTCGCCACGGCCGAGCGCCTGCTGCAGGACGTGCGCATCCCCGAGGCCAAGCGTCGCCTCGAGCAGTACCCGCACGAGATGTCCGGCGGCATGCGCCAGCGTGTGATGATCGCCATCGCGCTCGCCTGCGGCCCCACGGCGCTCTTCGCCGACGAGCCGACGACCGCACTCGACGTGACGGTGCAGGCCCAGATCCTCGACCTGCTCGGCGAGCAGCGTCGCGACCGCAACATGTCGCTCGTGCTCGTCACCCACGACCTCGGCGTGGTCGCCGGCCACACCGATGAGATCGCCGTGATGTACGGCGGCAAACTCGTCGAGAAGGCCAGCACCAAGGGCCTCTTCGCCAACATGAAGATGCCGTACACCGAGGCGCTGCTGATGAGCATCCCCAAGCTCGAGGACCGCAGCCACACCCGCCTCAACGCCATCGCCGGTCGCCCACCCGACCTGGTGAACCCGCCGAAGGGATGCCGCTTCGCCGTTGATCGCGACCGCCGAGGACCCCAACCACCTCTACGCCTGTTGGTATCCCGTGGGCAGCGAGGGCTACCACGAAGCCAAGGTGCGGATCGCTGCGTCGAAACACGCGACTGACGCACTCGCCGCGACGAGCGCCGCAGGAGGCAACTGACATGGCCGGTACCGGCAAGGCGCACCTGCGCGACTCCCCCGACGTCCTGCTGCGCATCGAGGATCTCGTCGTCGAGTTCCCCGTCGGCCGCACCGGTCTCAAGGTGAACGCCGTCAGCGGCATCAGCCTCGACGTGCTGAAGGGCGAGACCCTCGGCCTCGTCGGCGAGTCGGGGTGCGGCAAGAGCACCACCGGCCGGGCGATCATGCAGCTTCCCCGCCCCACCAGCGGATCGGTGCAGTTCGAGGGCAAGGAACTCACCGGCATGACCAGCGACGCGATGCGCGAAGCGCGCACCCGCATGCAGATGATCTTCCAGGACCCGATCTCGTCGCTCAACCCGCGTCGCAAGGTCCGCCAGATCGTGATGGAGCCGTTGAACATCTGGAAGCGCGGCACCGACGCCGATCGGGCCAAGAAGGTCGACGGCATCCTCGAAGAGGTCGGCATCGACCCCGTGCGCGCCGGCGAGAGCCAGCCGCACCAGTTCTCCGGTGGTCAGTGCCAGCGCATCTCGATCGCCCGAGCACTGGTGCTCGACCCGTCGCTGATCATCTGCGACGAGCCCGTGAGCGCGCTCGACGTCAGCGTGCAGGCGCAGGTGCTCAACCTGCTCGAGGACCTGAAGTCCGAGTACGGCCTCACCCTCATCTTCATCGCTCACGATCTCGCCGTCGTGAAGAACATCAGCGACCGCGTGGCCGTGATGTACCTCGGCAAGATCTGCGAGGTCGCCCCGTCGGACGTGCTCTACGAGAACCCGGCGCACCACTACACCTCGGTGCTGCTGAACTCGATCCCCGTGCCCGATCCCGAGGTCGCCGTCACCAAGACCGCGATCGAGGGCGAGCCGCCGTCGCCGGTGCTCCCGCCGCCGGGATGTCGCTTCAACCCGCGCTGCCCCGCCGCCCAGGACATCTGCCGCAGCGAGGAGCCCCAGTTGCAGGCCGTTGGCGAGGGCCATTTCGTGGCGTGCCACTTCCCCACCATCACCCCGGTGGAGCTCAGCAGCCGCTGACCCGATCGTTCCGTGAGCCGCACCCGCAACCTGTGCGGGTGACGCTCACGGAAGCGGTCAGGTGTTGGTGTAACGCGGGGGACGGCGCTCGAGGAACGCGGTCATCGCCTCACGGTGATC
>JBILUM010000213.1:0-5297 GCA_044370995.1 Ilumatobacteraceae bacterium
GCCCCACCGCACCGTGCCGATCACACCGTCGGGGTTGGCCTGTGGATCGATCTCGCGAGCCAGGATCCGCAGCAGCGTCGTCTTCCCCGACCCGTTGATGCCCACGACGCCGATCCGATCGCCGTCGCTGACCGTGATCGAGACGTCGCCGAACAGCGGTCGGTTGGGCCGCGAGGCGGCGAGCCGGGTGGCGTCGATGAGGATCATGTGGGGGTCACGGGGCAGTCGGTGTTCGGGTCGAAAAACCACGATCGCCAGGTCTCGCTGCGGAGGCCTGGCGATCGACGTTGGTGGGCCGGGGAGGATTCGAACCTCCGTAGGCAGTGCCGGCAGATTTACAGTCTGCTCCCTTTGGCCGCTCGGGCACCGACCCTGGTTGCGGCGCCTTACGCTACCGGGCCGCACGACGGGCGACCAACCGACTCGCAAGACACCTCCTGGACGAGACACCGGGTCCGACCGGGCCCTGCCGCCTACCATGGGGCCCATGCCGAGTTTCGATGTCGTCTCCGAGGTCGATCGCCAGGAAGTCCGCAACGCGATCGACCAGGCCCAGCGAGAGATCGCCAACCGCTTCGACTTCAAGAACACCAACTCGTCGATCGAGCAGAACGATCTGCTGATCACGCTCCGCACGGTGAGCGAGGACCGCCTGGCCGCGCTGCGCGTCGTGATCGAGGAGAAGCTCGTGAAGCGAGGCGTGTCACTCAAGGGTGTCGACTACGGCACCGTCGAGGAGGCCACGCAGAACACGGTCCGTCAGGTGGTGACGATCAAGGTCGGGATCTCGAGCGACAAGGCGCGCGAGATCAACCGGATGATCAAGGAGAAGGGTCCGAAGGGCGTCAGCAGCCAGACCCAGGGCGACAGCGTCCGCGTCACCAGCAAGAAGCGCGACGACCTGCAGGCCGTGATGTCGATGCTGAAGGGTGCCGATCTGGAGATCCCGCTCCAGTTCAACAACTTCCGCGACTAGCCGACGCAGGCGGCGCCGATGCCCTGCACCGCGGGGTCGATCTGCGCCTGGTCGCCGGTCGCGACGATCGCTGGCACGTCGTAGGCACGCACGGCGTTCACCACGCAGGCTCGCTCCACGTCGGTCCGGGCCCCGAGACCACCGATCACGGTGAGCTCCACGACCGATTCGCCGAAGGTCTGGATCTGGTCGTTGAGCACCGTGTCGGACCCGACCCCGGGATCGCACGAGAACACCGACAACTGCTCGGTGCCGATCTCGGTGACCGTCGCGCCGGCCGCGAGCGGTCCCGCGGCCGCCCAGCGCTGGAGCGCGTCGAGCAGACGCAGCCGACCTGCCTCGTCGACGATGGCGATCGTCGCTGTCACGCACACGCCGTCGGCCGTCTCGGACACCACGACCTTGTCGCCGTCCCAGGCGAGCGCGGCGTCCCACGACTCCGCCGGCGCCAACCGGCCGGCGAGCACGTAGTACCAGTACAGGAGTCCGCGCGTCTCGGTGAGATCGCCACGGAGGTCGTCCGGGCGGTAGTCGAAGCCGCGCGCCGCATCGATGATCGCCGCGTCCGTCCGCGGTTCGCTGCGCAGCAGTTCGTCCCGGACGGCGCCGCCAGCGGCGCCGACGAGGTCGACCGCGTACCGGGGTGCCCCGACGGCGCTCGCTGCGCGACCGGCGACGATCTCGCTCATCTGTTCGACCAGTTCGGCGCTGTCGGCGTCGTCCGGATCCACGATGGCCATCGCCGTCGAGAGCGAGTCGCCGTCGAACAGGGCGCGAACGGCAGTCCGCTCCGCCGGCTCGAGATCGGCGAGATCGGTGCTCCAGCCGTAGTGCTGGTCGAGCAGCGCCATCGTCAGTGCACGGTCGACGGACAGCTCGCGGAGCGCTTCGGGAAGGTCCTCGAGCTCGTAGATCTTGGCGTCGACCGGGTCGTAGAAGACCGGGCGGCTGCTCATCGCACCACTGCCGATCGCCCCCGATTCGATCCGACCTTCGGCGAGTCCCATCGCCCGCCATTCGGCAGCGGTGGTGACGAGCTGGACATCGGTGATGCCGAGCCAACTGGTCGCCAGCTTGGTGGCATAGTCGTCGGCCGGCAACGTCTCCATCTTGACGGCGTGCTTCCACTCCAGCCCGCGCTCGGTGGACACCGCCTCGGCGAACGGCTTCAACTCCGCGTCCCACCGCTTGTCGAGGACGTAGACCTTGCCGGCGTACAAGCCGGCGCCGACGATGCCCAGGAGCACGAGCAGCTTGAACAGGAAGACGAAGGGACGACGCTTCTTGCGGCGACGCACCGCGGGTTGCAGCAGGCCTGCCTGGCCGAGCAGGGCGTGGAAGTCGACCGGCTTGGTGGGACGTTCGGCGTTCGCCTTTCGCTCGATGCGCCCGAGCGTCAGCGGGGCGATCGGCGCGGCGATCGGCGCGGCGGCGGCCGGCGGGGCCGGGACGGTCGGATGAGCGGGCGGCTCGGGGGTGGAAAGCACGGGCGCAGCGACCGGCGCCGGGAGCTCGGTGACGGCAGGCGCGGGCGGCGCCGCCTCGGCGGCGGTCCGCGCTGCGTGTGCCGCGATGGCGACAGCCGCAGCGGCAGCCAACTGCGCATCGACATCGGCCGCATCGGCGGGAGCAGCCGTGACATCGGCGGCGCCATCGGCGGCCTCGACCACCCGAGCGGCCGCGACGACCTCGGCTGCCGCGACCACAGAGCCTGTATCGGCGGCGACCGCTGACGTGGGCCCGTGCTCCGCGTGGTCTCCGGCCTGATCCGGGTCGCGGTCCCCGATCGCAGCGACGCTCGCGGCGGGGGTCTCGGTCACGGCCGGCCGGCCGATGGTCGGCAGCGGTGCGAGCTTCGGCGCGAGCAGCGGTGCGAGCGGCGCAACCGGCTGCAGCACGGGGATGGCTGCCCGGACTGGTTCGTCGATCAGCGTCTCCGCCGGGGCGGCCGGCGCCGGAGCTGCCGGCGGGCTCGATGCAGTCGGCCGACTCGATTCGATCGTCGAAGAGGCGGTGACATGCACCACCGGGTGCGAACTCGTGTCGGGCCCGGCGATCTGATTGGCGAGCTCGACGATCATCGACTGCAGGTCACCGTCGGTCTGGTAGGCGCGAGGCTCGTCGACAGGCGGCGCCACCAGGGCGTCCCAGTCGATCGGCTGGAGCTGCACCAGCTCACCGGTCGCACGGCCCGAGCGCTGCGCGCTGGTCTCCTCCCGAGATCCCAGTCGGAGACTGAAGTCGAAACTCACGGGCTTCTCGCGTCCGGCACCGGACGCGGACGCTCGATCCTCGCCGGTCTGCTGATCCCCTGAGGTCGGCTCGTTGTCGGTCCCGTCCACCACGACGGAGGTATCGGCACGGCCGGAGGAGCCCTTGAGCGCTGTTCTTGCGCCCGGGCAGGGCCGTTGAACGCCCTCGACCGGGCCGGTGCCGTGCCGGTGCCGGTGCCGGTGCGACGTCAGCGCACCGTCAGCGCGAGGGCGCCGTGCGGAGGTAGTACCCGGAGTGCACGTAGAGCGCCCGCAGGTCCTCGCCGTGGTACATCTCGCAGATCGCATCGTCGTCGTCGACCGCGAGTTCGATCACGAACCCCCGACCCTGCAGCTCCTGCACGACGCCACGCTTGAACTCGGCGGCGCCCAGATGCTGGTCGTCGGCGCGGAGCACCAGCAGGTCCCAGCGGATCGAGTGTCGTTCGAGCCACTCGAGTGTGATCTCGAAGACCCAGGCCGGGCGGGCCGACAACAGGATGACCGTGAGACCGGGGTCGAGGAGCTCGAGCAGTGCCGGCACGGCACGCAGCGGCTGGTCGTCGCCCACGGCGCCGAAGAAGCCGCGCCAGTCCCTGCGGCCCTCCGGATTGTTGAGGAAGTGCTGTCGCTGCGACGCGTCGGACAGCACCCCGTCGATGTCGACGATGATGGCGCGCCCTGGCTCATGGGCGTCCTCGTGCCATCGTGCGGTCGCTCGCATCGCGGGCGCGATCAGTCCTCGGCCGGGACGTCGGCGGCGCGGCGCTGCAACTCGGTCACCACGTTCGCATCGGCCAGCGTGCTCGTGTCGCCGAGGTTGCGTCCCTCGGCCACGTCACGCAGGAGCCGCCGCATGATCTTGCCGCTGCGGGTCTTCGGGAGGTCAGGGGTGAAGTAGATCGTCTTGGGCTTGGCGATGTGGCCGATCTCCTCGCCGACGAACGCCCGCAGCGCCTGCTCGTCGACCTCGGCGCCACCGCGCAGGGTGACGTAGGCGATGATCGCCTGACCGGTCGTGGCGTCGGTGGCGCCGACGACCGCCGCTTCCGCCACGGCGGGATGGGCCACGAGTGCGCTCTCGACCTCGGTCGTCGAGATCCGGTGGCCGCTCACGTTCATCACATCGTCGACGCGCCCGAGCAACCAGAGGTAGCCGTCGTCGTCGAGTTTGGCGCCGTCACCTGCGAAGTATCTGCCGTCGAAGCGGCTCCAGTAGGTCTCGCGGTACCGCTCCTGGTCGCCCCAGATGCCCCGGAGCATGCCCGGCCATGGGCGGGTGAGCGTGAGGTAGCCGCCGCCTCGGTCGACCCTGACGCCGTTCTCGTCGACCAGTTCGGCGCCGATGCCCGGCAGCGGGAACGTCGCCGACCCGGGCTTGGTGGTGGTGGCACCCGGCAGCGGGCTGATCATGATGCCGCCCGTCTCGGTCTGCCACCAGGTGTCGACGATCGGACACCGGCCGCCGCCGATGTGTTCGTGGTACCACATCCATGCCTCCGGGTTGATCGGTTCACCGACCGACCCGAGCACCTTCAGGCTCGACAGGTCGTGCTTGGCGGGCTCTTCGATCCCCCACTTCATGAACGTCCGGATGGCGGTGGGCGCCGTGTAGAACTTCGTCACGCGGTAGGACTCGATGATCTCCCAGAACCGGTCGTTCCCCGGGAAGTTGGGCACGCCTTCGTACATGACCTGGGTCGCACCGTTCGCGAGCGGTCCGTAGACGATGTAGCTGTGGCCGGTGATCCAGCCGACGTCGGCGGTGCACCAGTACACGTCGTCGTCGTGCAGGTCGAACACGTACTTGTGCGTGAAGGCCACCTGGGTGAGGTAACCACCGCTCGTGTGCATGATGCCCTTGGGCTTGCCGGTGGTGCCCGACGTGTAGAGCAGGAACAGCAACTGCTCACTGTCCATCGGCTCCGCCGGGCAGACCGGGCCGGCCGCTGCCATGAGGTCGTGGTACCAGTGGTCGCGACCCTCCTGCATCTCCACCTCGTTGCCGCCACGACGCACGACCACGACACCGGTGATCGACGGGGTGGACGCGAGGGCCTCGTCGGCGA
>JBILUM010000214.1:0-5284 GCA_044370995.1 Ilumatobacteraceae bacterium
GGTGCGGCGGGCCCACCTGCGAACCGCACTCGTCACTGCGGTGGTCGCCACCGCGTTGATGTGCACCGCGATGGGCCTGCGCACCGACGTGACGGTCGTGATGGTGCTGCTCCCGTTCCTCGGCATCTGCTTGTCGCTCATGGACAACCTGAGCCGGATGCTCCTCCAGCGCTCCACCGACCCGCGCAACCTCGGCCCGCTGTTCGCCGTGCTCGGGCTGGTGTCCGGCGTCGCACAGCTCGCCGGATCGCTCCTCGCCCAGGCGCTGATCGCCATCGGCGGCGTGGAGACCGCGCTCATCGGCCTGGGCGCGGTCCTTGCGCTGTTGGCCATCGGCGGGTACCGCTCGCTGCGGCTCGCCGACGCCCAATCGGAAGTGCCGGTGGTGGAGATGAGCCTGCTGATGGGCCTGCCGATGTTCGCCCCGCTGCCGCCGGTGACGTTGGAGGCCGTGGCCCGATCGGCCGAGCGGATCGCCGTCGCCGACGGAGCGTCGGTGATCACCCAGGGCGACCCGGGCGACACGTTCTATGCGGTGTCCGAGGGCGAGTTCGACGTCGAGATGAGCGGGGCGTTCGTGCGCACGGCGCGTCGGGGCGACTGCTTCGGCGAGGTGGCGTTGTTGTCGGACGTGCCGCGGACCGCCACCGTGCGTTCACGGGGTGACGGCGTGCTGCTGGCCATCCATCGCGACCCGTTCCTCATCGCGGTCACCGGGCACGATCGCTCGCATGCCGTCGCGCTCGCGCACGTCGATCGGCTCGACCTCGGCGAGGAGACCAACCAGCGGGTGCGCGAGCACCGTCGAGTCGTCGGCCAGCAGCCACCTGTCGACGGACCGGACCCGTCCGAGGCCTGAACGCCGCGAGGCTCGGGCCGGTGCCCGAGGTCAGTACTCGGGGTCGGGATCGCGGGCTGACACCGGACGCGCTGCCGGCGTCGTCGAGGTCGGCAGCCGGCTGAGCTGCTGCAGCACGTCGGTCACCATGTCGATCCCGGGCGCGTTGCCGTACTGCCGCTTCACGTCGGCCAGGTAGATCGTCAGCGAGTCGAGTCGGCGGGCGAGGTCGCTCGCCACCAGCCGTGAGAACCCTGCATGCTCGTCGAACAGACGCACCCCGTCGGCGGCGACCCGCATCAGGGTGGGCTCGGCGGCGACGATCGTGGCGCCGTGCTCCTGGTCGAGCAGCAGCGAGATCTCGCCGAACACCGCGCCGGGTCGGGTGATCGTGCTGATCTGCTGGTCGTCGCGGCGCACCAGCAGCGAACCCGACACGAGGATCCAGATCGAGCCGGTGCGCGTGCCCTGTGCGATCACGACATCGCCGGGCGCGTACTCGACCTCCGGGAGTCCCTCGGTGAGCTGCAGCACGGTCGACACGCGGCCGAGCGTAGTCGTCACCCGGGCAAACGGCCCAGCCTCTCCCCCAGCCTCTCCAACGATGACTTCCGGGCGACGGGCGACCCGATGACGACTACGCTCCGCCGTCGTGGCAGCGACCGTCAGCACCGGTGCGATCCTGTTCACCGACATGGTCGGTTCCACCGAACTGAGGTCGCGACTCGGCGACGATCGGGCCGATCTGCTCCGCAAGCACCACGACGACCTGCTGGCCGACGTGGTCGCGAGCCACCGTGGCGAGGTGCTGCGCTGGACCGGCGACGGCATCAAGGCCGCGTTCGCCACGTCGTCCGATGCGGTCGCCGCGGCGGTCGACATGCAGCGTCGGGTCGCTGCCTACGGCGCTGAGGCCGAGGCCGTGGCCCCGTTCGAGGTGCGCATCGGGCTCGGCGCCGGCGAGGTCGTGATCGACGACGACGACCACCACGGCGTGGCCGTGATCGAGGCCGCCCGGCTCGAGGCGATGGCCCGGCCGGGCGAGATCCTGGCCACCGACGTGGTGCGCATGCTCGGCCACCGACGGGCCAACGTGATGTTCGAAGAGCTCGGCGAGCGGACGCTCAAGGGCCTCGACCGGCCGGTGCTCGTGCACCGGGTGATCGACCTCACCGTCGGCGTCGTCCCGCCCGTGCCTCGCGTGCTCGCCGGTGACCACCTGCTGCCGCTGGTCGGCCGGGAGCGTCAGCTCGGCATCCTCACCGACGCATGGCATCGAGCTCGATCGGGTGAGGCGGCGCTCGTCCTCGTCTCGGGCTCGCCCGGCCTCGGCAAGACACGGCTCGTGTCGCACGCAGCTGCACTCGCGCACGCAGAGGGCGCCATCGTGCTCGCCGGCACCTGCGACAGCGATCTGGCCGTTCCCTACGACCCGTTCGCGATGGCGTTCCGGGAGATCGCGACACTCGACGACGCCCTCTCCCTGGCGATGGCGCAACGATCCGGTTCACTGGCGCGTCTGTTCCCCGGCAGCACGTCGAGCCATGCCGAGATCCAACCGGCGATGGCGAGGTTCGAGCTGTTCGACGCCGTCGTCGCGCTCGTTCGTCGGCTCACCCGGCTGCACCCGGTGTTCCTCGTGGTCGACGACATCCAGTGGGCCACGGCGCCGACACTGCTGTTGCTGCAACACCTCGTGCAGGAGTTGCCCGACGCACGCCTGCTCCTCGTCGCCACGTATCGCGACGAGGACCTCGCACCGTCGCATCCGGCCCGCGAGCTGCTCGCCGCTGTGCGCACGTCCGCCGCCACCACCCGGATCGGCCTCGCCGTCCTCGGCGACGCCGACGTCGCCGACATGGTCGCTGCACTTGCCCCGTCGGCACCCCGGACGCGTGTCGACGAGATCGCTCGACTGGTCCACGGCGAGAGCGGCGGCAGCCCGTTCTTCGCCGGCGAGCTGCTCCGCCACCTCGCCACGACGGGCCAGCTGGAGCGCGCACTCGAGGGGGCGACGGGCGATCAGTTGCCGGTGCCCGATTCGGTCCACGACGTCGTGGCTCAACGTCTCGCCCGACTTCCCGATGGCGCCCGGGAGATCCTCACCTCTGCCGCGGTGATCGGACCGACCTTCGAGCTCGACCTCCTCGCCGAGCTCGCCGGCCGCAGCGCGGACGACGTGCTCGATCTGCTCGACGAGGTGTGCCGTGCGGGCTTCGTCTCCGAGGTGGGCATCGACCTGTTCGGGTTCACCCACGCGATCGTGCGGAACGCGCTGCTCGACGACCTGAGCGCCACTCGCCTTGCTCGGGCACACCGACGCGTCGCCGAGGCGCTCGAGGCCCGCGGCGCCGAGCAGTTCGACGAGCTCGCGCGCCACTGGCGCCTCGCCGGCATGGAGGCGAAGTCGACCGTCCACCTCGCCAGGGCGGCGCGCCGCGACATGGTGGCGCTCGCCTACGAATCGGCGCGTACCCGCTACCAGGAGGTGCTCGACCTGCTCGCGCGCGATCCCCAGGCGGACTCGGTGGCGAGGGCCGAGGCGTGGCTCGGGCTCGGGGCGGCGGGGCGGGCGATCGGCGACAGCGCGTACACCCAGGCGATCGCCCGTGCCGCGAGGCTCGCACGCACGGCCCGCAACCCGACGTTGATGGCCGAGGCGGCGGCGTTGAGCACCTGGCCGGGCACCTTCTTCTTCGTCGCCGACAACCCCGATGCCTCGCTCATCGAACTCTGCGAGGACGCGCTCGGGCTCGTCGACGCCGACGACCCGATGCGGGTGAAGCTGCTCGCCACGCTGGCCTCGCACCTCACGTTCGCCTCGGCCACCGAGCGACGCCAGGCGTTGATCGCCGAAGCGCACGAACTCGCAGCCCGGCACGACGATGCGTCGCTCACGGCCGTCGTGCTGAACGCCGAGTTCCTGTGCCTGTGGGAACCGTCGACGTTGGAACGTCGCGAGCAGATCGCACGCGATCTCGGCCGTCTCTCCCGCGCTCACGGCGAACCGGAGATGGAGTACCTGAGCGGCTTCTTCACCGCCTACTGCCTCGCCGAGCGGACCGAACTCGAATCGGGCCGGGCGATCCTCGAGCGACTCGGCCCGGTCGTCGACGCCACACGCAACGACTACTTCCGATTCCTCACCGAACGCCTCGCGCTCTCCATCGACATCCTCCGCGGTGCCGACGATGCACAAGCCCGGATCGACGACCTGGCGATCCGGTTCGGCGCGACGCACGCCGACACCGACGGCACCTGGGCGCTGCAGAGCGGCGGGCTCGCCTACCAGGCGGGAACGCTCCACCTGATGCTCAACTCGATCGAGGCGATGACCGCGGGCAACCAGGCCCGCACATGGACGGCGGCACAAGCGCTCGCGCTGTTGTGGGCCGGCGATCGCGACGGTGCAGAGGCGATCCTCGACACGCAGACCGACATCCCGGTCAACTATTTCTGGTTGACGGTCGTGCAGGTCCGCGCCGAGGTCGCGGTGGGCATCGGTCGTGGCGACCTCTGCGCCCGGATGTACGACGAGCTGCTGCCATTCCGGGGTCGCTTGGGCATCACCGCATCGGGATCGCTCTGCTACTGCCTGGTGTCGCGGACGCTGGGCATGCTCGCGCTCGCCCTCGACGACGTCCCGGCCGCGCTCGACCTGCTCACCGAGGCCGTCGGGCAGGCGGATCGGATCGACGCACCGTTCGAGGGCGTGATCGGTCGGCGGCTGCTGGCCTCGGCGCTGCTCGCGACCGGCGACGTCGATGGCGCTCGGGATGCAGTCGGCGCGGCGCACGTCGTCGCGGTCGCCCGCGGGTTCGCTCGCGAGGTGGCCGCGCTCGACACGTTGCGCGCCGCTCTCCCGGCCGGCTGACCACCGCGGAGCACCGGCTGGAACCGGCTGGGCTCAGGAACTCCTCAACCGCGGCCACACACCCCCCGATACAGGGGGGTGCACGTGCACCTGACCTCTCGGGGGACCCCATGATCCAGCTGCTCTTCGTCGACGGCGACGCCTCGTACCTCGCCCAGCTCGAGCAACGCCTCCACCCGCACCGCGACGAGTGGGACATGCACTTCGCGAACGGCGCCGCCGCCGCGCTCGACCAGATCGCGTCGACGACGTTCGACGTGATCGTGGCCGACGCCGTGGACGCCGAGACACTCACCGACGGCACGTCGTGGCTCGCCCACGTCGCGACGGTCCAGCCTGCGGCGGTCCGGATCGTGATGTCGCGTGACGGTCTCGCCCCCACCTTCGCGTCGAAGGCGCACCAGGTGCTCCCCAAGCCCTGTGACCCTCCGCTGCTGCGCTCGGTGATCCTGCGCACGATCGAACTCCGCGCCCGCCTCTCGGACCCCGAGGTGCTGGCGATCCTCGGCTCGCTGAAGTCGCTGCCGAGCCCGTCGACCGCGATGCTCGAACTCCAGCGTGTGCTCGACCAG
>JBILUM010000215.1:0-5258 GCA_044370995.1 Ilumatobacteraceae bacterium
CCGATCGTCGGCGCCACCAAGCAGGCCCACCTCGACGACGCCATCGCGTCGCTCGACATCACCCTCACCGCGGACGAGATCCGCGAACTCGAGGCGCCCTACACCCCGCAGCCCATCCAGGGCCACGCCTGACCGATACCCGTCGGGGCGGGTCGTCCCGACGGACGCCCGTCAGATCGGTGGGGTGAACGATCCGAGCGCGGCTTCGATGTCGCGCCCGGCCTCGAAGCACCACGCGTCGTACCAACGGTCGGCCTGCACCTGCACGCCCACCGGCAGGCCGTCGACCACGGCGGTCGGCACCGCGAGCGCCGGCAGCCCCAGCAACGCCGCCGGGGTGACGTGGCGAAGGGTGCGCGCCACCATCTCGATCCCCTGATCCATGTCGGCGCCGGCCACGAACGCCTGCTCCGGCCACACCGGTCCGATCACGACCGGGGTGCGTTCGAACATCTCGGTCCAGCGACGCATCAGCCGCCGCCGCTCGGGATACACCCCCATCGGTTCGATGCCCGCCGGGTCGTAGAGGGTGGTGTGGTCGATCAACACCTCCACCAGACGCGGTGTGAGCAACGGGCCGAGTGCGTCGACGAGCCCCGGGATGTCGTCGGACATGATCCGCATCCAGATCTCGTTCACACGGTCGAGTTCGGGGAGCTCGAGCTCCTCCAACTCCCACCCAGCCGCGACCAGCGCATCCGCGGCGACGCGCACCCCATCGGCGACCGCGCTGCTCCACCGCTCGCCGGGCGCGGGCACCACCACGCCGGCGATCAGGCGGGGCGGACCCGGCCGCTCGAACGCGACGTCCACCGAGAGCGGGTCGCGGGGATGGGCACCGTTCAGCAGCGTGGTCGCCAGGCGCACGTCGGCGACCCGACGGCCCATCGCCCCTTCGGTCGCCATCACCTGCCCGCACATCGCACCGTCGGGCGGCCCGGCGCTGGCGGCCGTCGGCACCCGACCCATGGTGGGCCGGAACCCCACCACACCGCAGCAGAACGACGGGTTGCGCAACGACCCGCCGATGTCGTTGCCCAACCCCAGCACCGACATCCCGGAGGCCAGCGCGGCACCCTCTCCACCGCTCGAGCCGCCCGGTGTGCGCGCCGGGTCCCACGGGTTCGCGGTGCGCCCGCGCAGTGGGTTGTCGGTGTCGAGCCGAAGACCCAGCTCGGGCAGATTGGTTCGGGCGAACGGGATCGCGCCGGCCGACACGAGTCGTTGCACGACCGGTGCGTCGAGCGTCGGCATCAGCTCGGCGAACGCGGCCACACCGTCGGTCGTGGGCGTCCCCACGAGGTCGATGTTCTCCTTCACCGTCAGCGGCACACCGTGCAGCGGTCCGACCGGTTCACCACGGTCCGCCTCGTCGGCGGCCGCGAGCGCCCGCTCGGCGAGCACCACCGTGATGGCGTTCAACGAAGGGTTCACCCGCTCGACACGGTCGAGGAACGACGCCATCACCTCACGGCTCGACACCTCCCGACGCCTGATGAGGCCGGCCAGCTCGATCGCCGATCGCTCGTACCACTCGGTCATCCCATCGCTCCTCGATCCGCTCCAGCAGCCCGGAGCACCCGGGCGCCGAATCTACGCTCCGACGACCGTGCCCTCCGGTCCGACCGACCGGCGATCGACCCAGGAGCCCCGATGACCGCGTTGCCCGAACCAGAGCTGGTGTTCGCCTTCGAGGCACGCGTCGACACGGCGCCGATGATCACCGCCGAGCGCGCGCCGTCGGACACGCTCATGCTGTTCCCCATCACGGGTGGCACCGTCACCGGTCGGATCGCCGGGCGGGTGCTGGCGGCCGGCGGCGACTGGGCGACCTTCCGCGGTGGCGACACGATCGAGCTCGAAGCCCGATACCTGATCGAGACAGACGACGGCGCCGTGATCGAGATCATGAACCGCGGCTACCACGTGGCGTCGCCCGAGGTGCTCGAGCGGCTCGACGCCGGCGAGGACGTCCCGGAGACGGAGTACTACTACCGCACGTCGCCGATGATCCGCACCAGTGCGCCCGCCTACGAGTGGCTGAGCCGCACCGTGTTCATCGGCATGGCCCGCAGCGAACGCGGTCAGGTGTGCATCCGGTTCTACGAACTGCGCTGACCCGCCGCCGCGCACCGTCGCAGCACCCTCCCCCAACACCAGACTCTGTGTCACGGCACAGAGCTGACGTCACCTCTGTGCCGTGACACGGAACATACGAGTACTCACGAGCGCCGGGCCGAGCGGCCTCGAGCGCGGCGAGCACGTGCCGGGAGTCGGGTCAGTTGCGCACGACGAACGTCTGGCTGCTGGTGCCACCGAGCAGTGCTGACACGAGAATGCCGAGCGGCAGCGTGCCCCAGTAGCCAAGGCCCGTGTCGGGCGAGACATTGCCGATGAAGAGCATCAGCATCCAGGTGGCCGGGAACGTGGCGATGAGGAGCACCACGAGGGCTCCGATGAGTGCCTTGATCATGATCGACCTTTCGTGACGATGACTGCAACGGATGCGCAACCTAAGTGATGCGTTGTGTTTCGTCGCGGATCCTCCGAGAGAACTGCCGCTGTGCACGGGAGCCTCATGCCCGATCCAGTCCTCGAGAGTCGTCGGTTCGCGCGTGTCGCGTCAGGCAGGGGCTGACGGCGCGCCGACGCGGTCACCGGGGCCGGCCGTTCTCGCGCCGTCGAGCACTGCGTGCAGGTGCGCGACAAGCATCGCAACGTGCTCACGGACGATGGCCCGGTCGACCCGACGCCGGCGACGGCCTTCGTGGTGAAACCCGGCAATCCACGCTCGTCGAGCACATCGACTGCCGCATCGAAGATCGACTGGACGGAGCGCTTGCTGCGCGCTTGGACAGGTTGACGCCGAGCGCCCAGTTCGCCGGCAGTCCGCTCTCGGGTCACGACGTCGACCGATCCGGGCGCGATCCGTCTCAGAGTCCGAGCTTCTTGCTGATCACCATGCGTTGGATCTGGTTGGTGCCTTCGTAGATCTGGGTGATCTTCGCGTCGCGCATCATGCGCTCGACGGGGAACTCGTTGGTGTAGCCGTAGCCACCCAGCAGCTGCACGGCGTCGGTGGTCACCTGCATGGCGACGTCGCTGGCGAAGCACTTCGCCATCGCGCCGGCCATCGACAGCTCGCCGTGGGGATCGCCCTCGTCGGCGATCGCGCACGCCTTGTACACCAGGCCCCGAGCGGCCTCGATGCGCATCGCGCAGTCGGCGGCCATCCACTGCAGTCCCTGGTTCGAACCGATCGGGCGGCCGAACGTGGTGCGCTCCTTCATGTACCCGAGCGCGTAGTCGAGTGCACCTTGGGCGATGCCGACGGCCTGCGCGCCGATGGTCGGGCGGCTGCGGTCGAGGGTGTGCATCGCGATCGGGAACCCATGCCCCACTTCGCCGATGCGGTGCGTGTCGGGCACCTTCACACCGTCGAGGCGGATAACTCCCGTGGGCGAGCCCTTGATGCCGAGCTTGTGCTCGAGCTTGTCGACCTGCACGCCCCACTCGGCCTCGACGAGGAAGGCGGTGATGCCGGTGTGCCGGTCGTTCGAGGTGCGGGCGAAGATCGTGTAGAGGTCGCTGATGCCGGCGTTGGTGATCCAGCACTTCGTGCCGTCGATGGTCCACAGGTCTCCATCGAGCGTCGCCTTCGTGGTCATCGATGCCACGTCGCTGCCGGCGTCGGGCTCGCTCAGCCCGTAACTGCACTGGCTGGCACCGCTCGCGATCCGCGGCAGGTAGGTGCTCTTCAGGAACTCCGACCCGAAGTTGATGACGGGCAACATGCCCAACTTGGAGATCAGGAACTGCAGGCTCGTCGAGGCACAACCGCGGGCGATCTCCTCGGCAGCGATCGCCTGGTCGACCAACGACGCGCCCGACCCGCCGTACTCGGCGGGGTAGCTGAGCGCGGTGAGCTCCATCGACTTCAAGGCCTCGAACGTGGCCCACGAGTACTCGGCGTGACGGTCGATGTCGCCGGCGAGCGGTGAGATCTTGTCAGCGACGAACTGGCGCAGGACGGCGCGGAACTCGCGCTGCTCGTCGGTGAGGGTGATCGACTGCACCTCGCTCATGATGAGGTCTCCTGTCTCTCGGTGGGACGCCCTCAGAGGCGCCCGATGTGGCGTCGAATGTGGCGTCGAATGTGGCGTCGAATGTGGCGTCGAATGTGGCGTCGAATGTGGCGGCGGCGAGCGACGGCGCGCGGGGACGTCAGTGGGCGGCGGCGTGGTCGGCGCCGACCAGATCGCGCCAGCGCCCCGGATATGCGGCGGCCACCTGCTGCGGGTTCATCTTCAGGGTGCTGTCGGGCACGATGTCCGCGAGATCGCGCTGATGCTCGTACCCGTGATGGCCACCTGCGCCCTTGAACAGCTGCGAACGCAGGGCGACGAGGTCGGCCGGCGGGTTGGGGTCGAGGAACCCCCACGCGGTGAAGGCGATCGTGAAGTCGTGGATGACCGGTGCCCGGCTGAACAGCGACGCGCGCTTGAGCCCGATGCCGAGGCAACCGGCGACGGCGTCCTTGGCCGACTCGCCGGCCGACACGTGGATGCGGGACAGGAACGTGTTGGCGATCTTGATGCCGAACCCCTGGTCGGGACCCTGGTTGCCGAGCCGCGTGCCGGAGGGCTGGAAGCCCTCGATCTCGCCCGGCCGATCGGGCATCCACGACTTCGGCACGTGGTCGGGCGACGAATAGGAGCGGGCATCGTCGATGGGCGACACGGGAGCGAACTTGGGAGCTGCCATACAGGCTCAAGTTCTACCCGAACCGGCGGGTCCGTACGTCGTCCACCGACGAATCGTCCATCGAGGAAGGCAGCGGTGCCGATGCGAGCGCGACGCTCAGGTGGTGTGCAGCAGGCCGTAGACCAGGCTCTCCTCGAGCGCTCGCCACGAGGCCTCGATGATGTTCGAGCTGACGCCGATCGTGGTCCAGCTGCGCTCGCCGTTGGTCGCGTCGAGCAGCACCCGGGTGATCGCCCCGGTGGCCGTCGCCCCGTCGAGGATGCGCACCTTGTAGTCGGTGAGGTGCACCCGGTCGAGCACCGGGTAGGCCTCGGCCAGCGCGGCACGCAGGGCCGTGTCGATCGCGTTGACCGGGCCGTTGCCCTCGGCGGTGTGCACGGTGCGGGTGTCGCCCACCCACGCCTTCACCGTGGCCTCCGTGGTGAACTCGCCGTTCGGCAGTTCGTCGGTGATGACGCGCATGCTCTCGACCTTGAAGAACCCCTGTTCCCAAC
>JBILUM010000217.1:0-5256 GCA_044370995.1 Ilumatobacteraceae bacterium
GACGCGGATGAGTCGATGGCCGAGAGCACCGATGGGGCGGCCGATGGAGCACCCTCGTCGGCGCCCGCAACTCGGCCCGCGGCATTCTTCCGCCGGGTCCCGACGAGCGACGTGTGGGTCTCACCCGACGCGTCGGAGGGCGAGGTCCGCGCCGACGCCGGCGCGGTCCGCGCCGATGCCGAGGCTGATGCCGAGGCGGGTGATCCGTTGCCCGCCGGGTTCGCCGAAGGCTGGCACGACCCCGATCAGGCCGAGGGTCAGGCCGACGAGCAGATCGACGAGCAGGCCGAGGTGGCCGAAGCAGCGGTCGACGCGGCGCCGACCGACGAACCGTCGCACGAGACGCTCGCCGACGGTGACGAGGACGACGTGGTGTCCGAGCTCGCCGGGCCAGAGTCCGACGACGCAGTCGTGGCCGGCGTGGGACGTGCGATGGCGCTCGAGGGCGAGCTGCAGGACGCCCGGGCTCGCGTGGTCGAACTCGAGCAGGAACGTGCGTCGCACCTGGCGGGCCTCGAGGAGGTCGCACACGAGTACCGACGGCGCGGCGCGCTGGTGCGCAAACTCCGCACCGATGTCGCTGCGACCGCCGAGGAGCGGGCCACGGTCGCGGCCGAGCTCGCCTCGGTGCGCGAACAGGCCGAGCGGGCCGAGGAGGAACGCACCCTGCTGCTCCGGCGGGCCGAGTCGGGGGAGTACCTCGGTGTGCAGCTCAACGCTCAGCTCGAGGAGGTCCGGACCGAACTCGACAGCGCCCGTGCGGCCGAGGCCGAGGCCCGTGCCGAACTCGAGACGGCGGTGGCCGATCGCGACGGTCGCCTGCACGAGCTGGAGACGGCGCTGTCGACGAGCGAGGCGGAGCGTCGCACCACCCAGGCCGCGTTGGCCGGTCGCGACGAGCGGCTGCGTCGGCTCGAGCAGATGCTCGCCGAACGCGACGAGAAGCTCCGCTCCGTGGAGTGGGAGTTGGCCGAGGTCGGCGGTCGCATCGTCGAGCTCGAGGGTCAGCTCGGGCTCGAGCCGCCCGCACCGACCGGTGCGTCGGCCGACGCCGGTCCGGCGACGGACGATCACCCGTCGGCGTGACCCCGTACCGGGTTCAGCGCGGGGCGTCCCCGTACCGGTAGGTGTGGGTCAGCTCGTCGAGCCGCGCCTTCAGCGCCGGATCGAGCGGGGTGCGCTCCGCCGTGAGCGCATCGACCAGCTGCTCGGGTCGTGAGGCGCCGACGATCGGGCTGGTGATCACCGGGTTGGCGAGCACCCACTGCATCGCCAACGTGGCCATCGACACCCCGGCCTCGGCCGCCAGCGCGGTGGCGGTCTCCACCGTCTCGAACGCACGGTCGTGCCAGTAGCGCTCCTTGTAGCGCTCGCCCTGGTCGCCCTGCTCGAAGCGGGTGCCGCTGGTGTCGCCATCGGGGCGGTGCTTGCCCGAGAGGAACCCGCCGGCCAACGGGTTGTACGGGATGACGGCGATCCGCTCCTCGGCACAGAGCGGGAACATCTCGCGCTCGAACTCGCGGAAGAGCATGTTGTAGCGGGGTTGAACGCTCTCGAAGCGCACGGTGCCGAGCACCTCGGCCCGGCCGATCGAGCGGGCGAGTTGGTAGGCGAGCACGTTCGAACAGCCGACGTAGCGCACCTTGCCCTGACGGACGACGTCGTCGAGCACCTGCAGCGTCTCGTCGATCGGGGTGTTCGGATCCCACGAGTGCACCTGGAACAGGTCGAGGTGATCGGTGCCGAGTCGGCGGAGCGACTCCTCGAGCGAGCGGATGACGTTGTGGCGCGAGTTGCCCGCCTCCCAGCGCCGCCGCCCGGTCGGGAAGAAGCACTTGCTCGCGAGGATGACGTCGTCGCGGCGGCCCTGGAGCCAGCGGCCGATGATCTCGTCGGTGGCACCCTGGCGTTCGGGGTAGCCGCTCGGCGGATACATGTCGGCGGTGTCGAAGAACGTGATGCCGCCCTCGAACGCCGCGTCCATGATCGCTCGAGCGGTCGGCTCGTCGACCTGCCCGCCGAAGGTCATCGTGCCGAGGCAGAGCCTCGACACCTGGAGTCCGGTACGTCCGAAGCGGGTGTACTGCATGGGCGGCAACGTAGACCAGCAGAGCCTGCGGAGGCTCTGTCAGACTTCACCCGACCATGGCCATCCTGCTCGCCCTCACGTCCGCCGCGGTCTACGGCGTCGCCGACTACTGCGGCGGCCGGGCGAGCCGCGTGTACGCGAGCGCGCTGGTCACCCTCGTCGGGCAGGCCGTGAGCATGGTGTTGATCGTGGCGGCCGTGCTCGTCATCGGCACGCCGTTCCCACGCGACAGCACGATGGCGTGGGGCATGGCGGGCGGCGCAGCCGGAGCGATCGGGCTCGTGAGCCTCTATCACGCGTTCGCGAACGGGGCGATGACCGTGGTGGCCCCGCTCAGCGCGGTCGTCGGTGCGGTGCTGCCGGTGGTGGTCGGCCTGGTCGACGGCGAGCGGCCCGAACCCGTCGCCTACGTCGGGATCGTCCTCGCGATCGCTGCGGTCGCGCTCGTGAGCGGCGCGATCGGCGAGCGCGACCGTCCGACCCCCAGGCGCATCGTGGCGCTGGCGATCCTGGCCGGCACCGGGTTCGGCATGCTCTTCGTCGCGCTCGATCGCACCGATCCCGACTCGGGCCTGTGGCCGCTCGTCGGCGTGCGCGCGGCATCGGTGCCGATCCTGTTGGTGATCTGTCTGGTGACGCGGGCGCGTCCCGGACGTCACCGAGGGCCGCTGCTGCTCGCCGTGCTCGCCGGCTTCCTCGACATGTTCGCCAACCTCACCTACCTCGAGGCCGTGCGTGGCGGGCTGTTGTCGGTGGTCGCGGTCGTCAGTTCGCTGTACCCGGCGAGCACGGTGCTGCTGGCGCTCGCACTCGATCGCGAGCGCGTGAACCGTTGGCAGGGCGCGGGGATGGGCCTCGCGGTCGGTGCGCTCGTGCTCGTCACCCTCGGCCGCGGCTGATCCGCGGCGCCTCAGCCTTCGGCGGGGCCGGCCGTCGCTGCGTCGACGACGACCTGCGACTCGCGTGCCGCTGCGGCGAAGATGCCCTTGCTCATCAGGCTCGGCTCCACCTTGCGGCGCTGCAGGTAGATCGCCGCCCGTCCGGCGTGGATCGTCGGATCGTCGGGCGCCGCCCAGCCGGCGAGATCGGCGAAGTGACAGGCGAGGCGCATGTCGCCGTCGCCCGTGGCCTGCTCGGCGCGGCGGAGCAACACGTCGGCACCACCCGCGAGGTCGGCGATCGCGGTGGCGACCTGTGCGTCGGGGGAGGGCTTCAGCCGCGACGCTGCACCGTCCCACCAACCGCCGAACTGGCGCCAGATGCCGCGCACCACGAACTCGGGCTCGTCGTACAGCGGCCGCAGGTACGGCTTGGCCAGGGTGTCGGCCGGCACCTTCACGGTGTGGACGATCGTGTCGAGGGTGGCTCCGGCGTTCATCATCGCGACCACGCCGGACACGAGATCCTCGAGCGCGGTGGCGACGTCGTCGAGCACGCGGGCGATCCGGTCCTTGCCGGCGATCGGCAGCCCGTGCGCCGGGAGCAGCAGCTCGGGCTCCTTCGCGATCATCGCCCGCAGCGCGGCCGCCCACTCGATCGGGTAGCGCTGCACCTTCTGCGGGTTGCCGGCGTTGGGGAAGTTCCAGATGAGGAAATCGCCCGTCATCAGCCACTTCTGATCGGGGAAGAACGACCAGAGGTGGTCGTCGGTCTCGCCCCGGGCGTGGTGGAACTCGACCTCGTGTCCGCCGATCTGCATCCGGTCGAACAGGCCGACCTCGCGATCGGGACGCAGCGTGTCGACCGGGATGAAGCGCGGTGCCGTGGCGCGGGTGGTGACCGGTACGCCGCCGCTGTCGCCGCTACCCATGGTGAGCTGGAGGTCGCCGGCGATGCCGCCGAACTGGCGGGCGTTGATGAGCAGGTTCCAGTCGTTGGTGAACGTGTAGCGGTCGAAGCGCTTGGCGACGTTCTCGTGGCCGATGACGACAGGGTGGTCGGCGGCGAAGTACCGGCTGCCGCCGACGTGGTCGGCGTGGCCGTGGGTGTACACGAGGTGCCGGATCGGCTCGGCCCGCCACTGCTTGATCGCCTCGACCACGGCCTGCCCGGTGCGGGCGTGCGATGCGTCGAACGCCATCAACCCCTCGCCGGTGTCGACCACCACGGAGTGGCTGAAGCTCTCGACCATCGCGAGCCCGTCGGCGATCTCGCTGAGCTCGTTGGTGGTGCGGTTCACCGGTTGGTCGGCGTGTCCCGAATCGATGATGCGAGCGGAGAGATCGAGCAGATCGGCCATCCGCGGAACCGTACTCCGGCGCCGCTGAACGCCTGGAGCCGGCCTCCGCGAGGTCGGGGGCGGCGCCCGTGGCAGCAGTTGCCGCACGTGCTTCCGCGGCCGACGATCTCGCCCGGTGGGGGTTGACTCGCTCATTGCTTTGAATTACAAACTCTTACTGTTGAGTTTGTCGAACAAAGTCATGGAGGTGTGAGATGAGTGATGACACGGGCGCGATGGTGAGTGCCGCCGAGGCGTTGGCGATCGTTGAGCGCGAGCAGGGACATGCAGCCGAACGGCTGTCGCCCGACGCTCGACTCCTGTTTGCGGTGTGGGGCGTGACATGGGGAGCTGGATTCCTGCTGCTCTGGCTCACTGCTGGCGACGAGCCGACGTTCGACGCGCCGACCGTTGGCGGGGTCGTCTTCGGTCTGCTGATGGTCGCTGCGATGCTGGTCACCGGGCTCCACATCGGCCGGCGCGTTCGCGGCGTGCACGGTCGCTCCGCGACGACGGGCCAGCGATATGCCGCAGCGTGGGTCGTGGCCTTCGCCGGATACGGGGCGCTGATGGCAGGCCTCGACCGAGCCGGAGCGTCGGACGAGGTGCTCGAATTGATGTCCCCGCTGCTCGCTTGCCTCGTGGTCGGCCTGATGTACATGGCCGGCGGAGCGCTGTGGGACGATCCGTCCCAGTTCCTTCTCGGGGCATGGATCACCGTCGCGGTCGGTGTGGCCGCGATCGTGGGTGTTCCCGACCATCTGCTGGTGATGTCGGTGCTCGGCGGTGGTGGGTTCCTGGTGGGTGCTGCGCTCGCGTCTCGCTCGAGCTGGCGCCGTTGATGGACGTGCCCGACCTCGACCCGGTGATCCATGCGGTGGCGCGACTGCGGATCACCTCGGTCCTCGCGGCGATCGACCGGGACGACTCGCTGTCGTTCAACCGACTC
>JBILUM010000216.1:0-5256 GCA_044370995.1 Ilumatobacteraceae bacterium
CGGTCATGAGCACACGAACGCACGAGCACACGAACGCACGAGCACACGAACGCATGAGCACACGAACGCACGAACGCACGAACGCACGCACTCCGCTCCCCGAGAGGCAGCCATGAAGGTCCTGATCGCAGATGACAGCTTGGCGATGCGCATGATCGTCCTGCGCACGCTGCGCCAGAGCGGGTTGCAGATCGACGAGGTCTTCGAGGCCGAGGACGGCGCCAAGGCGCTCGCCGCGGTGCCCACGTTCGGACCCGACCTGATCATGTCCGACTGGAACATGCCCAACATGACGGGCATCGAGTTCCTGCACAAGCTGCGCGCGTCGGGCAACAAGACCACGTTCGGGTTCGTCACCTCGGAGTCCAACCCGGCCATGAAGGAGCAGGCGATCGCCGGTGGCGCCGCTTTCCTGCTGACCAAGCCCTTCGACGCAGAACGCCTCGCCGAAGTCGTCGGTGCCGTGGTGGGCTGATGCCGCTCGGCATACCTGCTCGGCGGATGCCGATTCCCGAGGAGGTCCGCAGCTTCCTCGGTGACCTCCTCGGCAAACCGGTGTCGGTCGCTGTCTCACGGCGAGTGTCGCTCGTCGCCACCCCCAACGAGGCGAACCTCTGCCCGACCTGTGGCGCCGCCCCGACGAAGCCCGCGTCCGACCTCTCGGAGACCGATTCGGAGGAGAAGTGGGTGACGGGCCTCTACGTGGACGACAAGAACGTGCTGATCGGCGCATGCGTCGCCGAGCTGAAGCTGGCCGCCCACGCCGGCGCGGCGCTGGCGATGATGTCCGACCAGGTGGCCAAGGAAGCGGTGGCCGCTGGTGACCTCGGCGAGAACCTGCGCGACAACTACTACGAGGTCGTCAACATCGTGTCGGCGCTGCTGAACGGCCCGAGCGTGCCACACCTGCGCTTGACCGAGGTGGTCGACGGCATCCCCGACGAGGTGATCGAGCTGTCCAAGCGTGCCGCCGGCAACAAGCACTACGACATCACCATCCCCGGCTACGAGGGTGGCACCCTCGGCCTCATCGGCATCTGACTCGCACCGGTGCCCGGACCCGGGGCTTGCAAGAATCGGTGGCCATGACCGCTCCGTCGTTCCCTACCCCTGCTCCTGCTCGCCCACTCCGGTACGGGGTGATCGGCACGGGGATGATGGGGTGCGAGCACATCGCCAACCTGGTCCACCTCGGGCGAACCGATGCCGTCGACGGCGTCGCCGCGGTGGAGGTGGTCGCCCTCGCCGACCCCACCGCCCGCTCGCTCGAGTGGGGCCTCGCGGCAGCCGGCCCGGCCCGAACGACCGTCGACACCTACGCGGACCATCGGGCGCTGCTCGAGCGCGACGACCTCGACGCGGTGGTGATCGCGAGCCCCAACCACACCCACGCCGACGTGCTGCGCGACGTGCTCGCAACCGGGCTCGCCGTGATGGTCGAGAAGCCGCTGTGCACCACGGTCGACGACTGCCTCGACGTGCGCAGGATGGCCGCCGACCGTGACGCGCTCACCTGGGTCGGGCTCGAGTACCGCTACATGCCGGCGGTCGCCACCCTGCTCGGCGAGCTGGGTACGGGCGTGTGCGGCACCACCCGCATGGTGTCGATCCGCGAACACCGCTTCCCGTTCCTCGTCAAG
This sequence comes from Ilumatobacteraceae bacterium, assembly GCA_044370995.1. GTDB lineage: Bacteria > Actinomycetota > Acidimicrobiia > Acidimicrobiales > Ilumatobacteraceae > VFMC01. The sequence goes on from JBILUM010000216.1 coordinate 1,641, forward strand.
GTCGGCAACTGGAACCGCTTCACCGCGAACACCGGCGGCACGCTCGTCGAGAAGTGCTGCCACTTCTTCGACCTGATGCGGCTCGTGGCCGGCGCCGATCCCGTCCGCGTGGTGGCGTCCGGCGGCCAGGACGTCAACCACCTCGACGAGGAGTACGACGGCCGCGTGCCCGACATCGTCGACAACGCGTTCGTGATCGTCGACTTCGCCAACGGGGTGCGCGGCGCGCTCGACCTGTCGATGTTCGCCGAGGGCGGACGCCACGAACAGGAGATCGTCGTCGTCGGCGATCGGGCGAAACTCGAGACCGCGGTACCCGGCGACACCGTGTTCGTCGGCCCGCGCGACCGTTCGGGCGTGCGCGAGGTGGCGGCTCCGACACCGGCCGACGTCACCTACGCGGGCTTCCACCACGGGTCGTCGTTCGTCGAGCACCGCCGGTTCGTCGACTGCGTCCGGTCGGGTCGGCCGGCCGAGGTCACCGTGGACGACGGCCTCTGGTCGGTGCTGATGGGCGTCGCCGCCCACCGCTCGATCGACGAGGGCCGCGTCGTGCACCTCGAGGGCACTTCCATCCGATGAGGACCGGTCGATGAACTGCGCCGCCACCCGTCCGGGGCCGGTCGTCGCCGCCGGAACCACCCTGCGGGCACCCCGCAGGTGCGGGTCCCCGATCTGCGGGGTTTGCCCGCCGCCGCGGGAGTCGGCCTCACGGCCGCGTCCCGACGTCCGATGACTCACCCGTCGAGCTGACCGTCATCTCGACGGGTGAGCCTCGCGACACGACACGCTCGGGAGTCACAGCCGTCGGCCGGATCACACCAGCTCGATCGACCGGCCGATCGACGCCAGCTTGTCGGGGTTCACGATCGAGTACTGCCGCACCACCTGATCGCCGGCCACCTCGATCACGTTCACCATGTACGGCTCGCCGTGCACCGACACGAGCACGCCCGGCGACCCGTTCACCCACACCGGTGCCACCCCCAACACCTCAGGCGGGAGGCGTCGGGCGAGGTTGACGAGGAACCGGGCGACCCGGTCGGCCCCGCGCACCGGCCGACGAGCGGCATGGCGGTTGGCCCCGCCGTCGCTCGTCAGCACCGCATCGGGGTGCAGCATCGAGCGCACCGCATCGAGATCGCCGCTCATCACCGCGCCCACGAAGGCAGCAGCGATCGCCAACTGCTCCTGGGGTGCGGTGCGCACGGTGGGCAGGGCACCGGCGTCGGCGGTGAGCTTGCGGCGGGCGCGCACGGCGAGTTGCCGCGTCGCGTCGTGCGAACGGCCGAGCGTGTCGGCCGCTGTGCGGAGCGACTCGCCGAACACGTCCACCAGCAGCAGGACGAGCCGCTCGTCGGGCGAGAGGCGTTCGAGCAGGACGAGGAACGCCGTCGTCAACGAGTCGGCGAGCTCTGCGTGCGCCGCCGGATCGGCTGCGGCCGTGGTGTCGGACGGGTCGACCGGCGACCGGTGGGAGCGACCGGTGTGCGACGGTGCCGTGCCGGCGTCGGTCATCGGGCGCACGAGCGGCTCGGGCAGCCACGGGCCGACGTACGCCGTCTGCGCCCGCCGGCGGGAGCGGAGTCGGTCGAGCCCCAGACGGCTCACGGTGGTGGTGAGCCAAGCTGCCGGGCGTTCGATCGAGCTGTGATCGACCCGGTTCCACCGGATCCATGCGTCCTGCACCACGTCCTCGGCGTCGGCCAGCGAACCGAGCAGGCGGTACGCCAGCCCCACCAGGCGGGGCCGCTCGCGTTCGAACACCTCGACCGCATCGACCCCGCCAGCAGCGGCGTCGGAGACGTCGCGAGACGGTTCGGACCTGCTCATGTCGCGATGTTCGCGCGCCCGAGCACGGCCGCCCGCGCCGCGGCGATCCCGCTCGCTGCTGCAGCGTCGGCGAGCAGTCCCTCTGCCCCCACCCAGTCACCGGCGAGGTACACGCCGGGCAGCCCGAGTGCGTCGACGGAAGGCCGTCCCGTGAGTCCGCCGCCCGCCGCAGTCGGCGCGCCGTGGGTGACGACCGTGCGGTGCAGGTACCGCTCGTGCAGCACCTCCCGATCGTCCCCCCGTTCGCCGATGCCCACGTGGCCGGCGAATGCCCGCAGCTCCGCTCTGCGCACGGCCGGGTCGCCCGCCTCGGCACCGGGCCGGTGGTAGCGCATCAGCGACACCAGGCCGCAGCCCTCAGGCGCAAGCCTCGCCGCCGGCGCGTGGGCCGACAGGTACAGCGGCGCGTCCAGTGCGAAGGCGACCGCCGGTCGCGCCGTCGCCAGGGCCAGATCGAGCGTCGTCGCGGTCACCGGCGGGGTGATCCGATCGAGCCCTCGCACGGTCGCACCGGTGAGCCGCTCGGCGGTCTCGGGGCCGCCGGTCGCGATCACCACCGAGTGTGCGGTGTGCGTCGTGTTCGAGGTGCTCACCGCCACCAGGGGCGATCGCTCGACGGGCCGTACGGTCGAGATCTCCTCGTCGGTACGCACCTCCACGCCGGCGGCGGCGAGCACGTCGAGGCACCCTGTCACGATCGACTGCCAACCGCCGTCGAGGTACTGCACACCGGGGCCGATCGCGAGCTGCAGTTGGGCGACGGCCGCTCCCGCGTCGAACACGTCGGGTGCGTCGGTGTAGCTGCTGACGCGGATGAGCATGTCGGCGAACTGGCGGACGCGACGGGGGTACGGCGCCAGCCAGTCGTCGACCGAGCGGCCGACGAGCTGCGCCGGCTTGGCGCGCTGCACCGTGGCGAACAGCGCGAGCAGCCGCAGCCGTTCGCCGGGGGTGAGCAGCGACGTGCGCAGCATCGAGCCCGCCGACAGTCGCATCGGATGGCCCTGGCCGTCACGGACCATGACGGCGGCGCCGCTCGCGGGCTCGCCCCCGCTCACCTCGACGCCGTGGCGGGCCAGCAGGGTGGCCAGCGCGCCCGAGCGGTACATGGCATGCGGGCCGACGTTGTGCAGGTAGCCGTGCTGCTCGCTGGTGCGAGCCCGCCCGCCGGCCGGGTGGGCGTCGAGCACGAGGATCCGCGGGCGATGGTCGGGGACGACCGGGCCGGCGATCTCGGCCGCCGCCGTGAGCGCCGCGGCGAGGCCGGCGACGCCGGCGCCGACGACGATCAGGTCGTAGGGGCGCTCGTCATGTGCACCCTCCGGATCGACGGGCGACCCAGGGTCTCCGGGGTGAGGGCGGGTGGTGTTCGTGACGTGATGGTTCGACATGGGTGGGACCTCCACCCATCTCGACGTCGGCGCCGCCCGCGTTGTGACACGCCGGCCGTATCAGCCGGGCGGGTCGGGCGAACGGTCAGGCGGCGGACTTCTCGAGGATGTGGACGCCGCAGGCGGAGCCGAGGCCGATGACGTGGGCGAGGCCGACCTTGGCGCCTTCGATCTGGCGGGGGCCTGCTTCGCCGCGGAGGTGGTGGCAGACCTCCCAGATGTTGGCGATGCCGGTGGCCGAGATCGGGTGGCCCTTGCTCTGGAGGCCGCCGGACACGTTGACGGGGGTGGAGCCGTCGCGCCATGGGGCGCCGGAGTTGAAGAAGTCGACAGCGCCGCCCTCGGGGCAGAGCATCAGGTTGTCGTAGTGCACCAGCTCGGCGGTCGCGAAG
>JBILUM010000218.1:0-5245 GCA_044370995.1 Ilumatobacteraceae bacterium
GGTCGCGGAGGAACGACTCCATCGCCTCGTGTGTGCCACCGATGGCATCGGTGACGATCCGCGACACGATGTTCGTCGTCCCGCTCGCGTAGTTCCACACCGTGCCGGGCGTGTGCAGCAGCGGCAACCCGGCCGCGTAGGCGGCCATGTCGTCCTTGCCGTCGCCGTACAGCATCTCGAGGCAGTGGCTGACGCTGTCGTCGACGTAGTCCTCGACGAACTCGAGCCCCGAACGCATCTCGAGCAGGTCGAGCAGCGTGATCGGCTCCTTCTCGGTGCCGCGCCACGCCGGCACCGCGGCCGGCGCGTCGAGGCGCAGGAGTCCGTCGCCGATCGCGATGCCGACCGCCGCCTGGGTGATGCTCTTCGCCATGCTCCACGAGATCAGCGTCGAGTCGGCCGTGACCGGTCCGCCGGGACCGAAGAGCGTGTCGGGTTGGTGCCCGTAGCGCTCGTACACCACCTCGCCGTGGCGCTGCACCACGAGCGCCAGCGTGATCCCGTGCGCTGCGCCCTCGGCGAACAGTTCGTCGCCGATCGCTCCGACGGCGGCGGGCGCTGCGGGTGAGGGCGGTGAGGGCTCCGTCGACATGTTCGTGAACGTACACCGCCGGGGACGCGCGCCAGACTGAGCCCGTGGAGCATCCCGTGGAGCATCCCGAGCAGCGGCCCGCCGATCGACACCTCGACGTCGCGACCGCGCTCGGCACGTATCTCGAGATCGTCGACTCGTGCGCTCCAGGCCTCGTCGAAGGCCTCTACGTGGTCGGATCGTTCGCGCTCGACGACTGGCGACCCGGACACAGCGACATCGACATCGTCGCGGTGACGGCGGAACCGGCGACCGACGAGGACGCGGCCAATCTCGTCACGGCCCACGCCCTCCTCGCCGAGCACCAGCCGCGTCCGTTCATCGACGGGCCGTACGTCGCGTGGGGCGACCTGATCACCCCGCCGATGTCGCTGCACCGTCCCTGGAGCCTCGACGGTCGGCTGCACCACGACGGCGACTGCTTCGAGCTCAACCCGGTCACCTGGTACGTCCTCGCCGCGCACGGCGTCACCGTGCGCGGACCGTCGGTCGACCGGCTCGGCACCTACGTCGACGTCGACGCCCGGGTGCGTTTCGTGGTCGACAACCTCGCCTCGTACTGGGCGCCACTCGCCGACGACGTGCACCGGGCGTGCGGGGCCGACCCGAGCCGTGCCTTCGACCCGGACAGCTTCGAATGGTGTGCGCTCGGCGCGCTCCGACTGCACCACACCGCATTCAGGGGTGGTGTGGTCTCCAAGAGGGGCGCCGGGGAGTACGGCCTCGAGGTGGCACCCGAGCGATACGACGAGGTGCTCCGCGCGGCGATGGCGGTGCGCGCCGGAACGTCGGCGCTCACCTCGGTCAGCACCGAATGGATGCACGTCGCGGCTGACCTGATCCAGTGGTGCACCCGCTCGGTTGCCGCCGCAGCGGCGCCCGGCATCTAGGTGTGCGGCGTCGGCCGCTCGTCGGGGGATCTGAAGATCGCCGAAGCGATCGTGCCGCCGCCGTCGCGAGCGCTCAGCTCGACGGATCCGCCCGAGGCCTCCACCAGCCGTTGCACGATCGCGAGGCCGAGACCCGAGCCGCCACTCCGGGCATCGGGGGCCCGCCAGAAGCGGTCGAAGGCGTGGGTCCGCTGCTCGTCGGTCATCCCCGGGCCACGATCGAGGACACGCACGGCGACGCCACCGCCGGCACGGTGCACCACCACCTCGAGCGCCGAACCCGGCGGTGCGACCCGGAGCGCGTTGTCGAGGAAGTTGTCGATCACCTGCTCGGCCGCCTCCGGCGCGGTGAGGACAGGTGCCGCCGGGATCGACGAACACGTCACGCGGACATCGGACTCCTCGGCGAGGGGCTGCCACATCTCGACACGCTCACGGGCGACGACCGCGAGATCGACGACCACCGGTTCCACCGTGCGACCTTCGGTGCGAGCGAGCATGAGGAGCTGGTCGACCAAGTGCTGGAGTCGTTCGGTCTCGGCACTGGCCGCCTCGATCCGCAGCTTGGCCTCCTCGGGATGGTCGTCGACGGCATCGGCGGCCTGCTCGAGCCGCACCCGGAGCGCGGTGAGCGGGGTGCGGAGCTGATGTGACGCATCGCCGGCGAACGATCGCTGGGCCGCCAGCAGCGACGACAGCCGGGCCGACATCGTGTTGAACGAGCGCGCCAACGAGCGCACCTCGGGCGGCCCTTCGTCGTCGGGCGCGCGCACGCCGTCCTCGCCGGTCGCGAGACGCTCGGTGGCGAGGCGGAGCCGCCGGAGCGGACGGGTGACGGTGTTGGCGAGCGCCCACGCGGCGACGAGCGCCATCAGGACGGAGATGGCGGCCACCACGAGCAGGCCACGCACGCGCCGTTCGACCCGTTCGTCCACGACCGATGCCGGATAGGTGAGCCGGACGACGCCCTCGACGTCGTTGCCCGACAGCACGGGCACCGAGACGAACAGCAACTCGGTGCCGAGGGTGCGCGACGGTCGTCGGCCCCACTGCGGCGCGCCCGCCGCGGCCGCGGCGATCTCGGGACGCGTCGAGTAGTCGGCCCCGGCGGCGGCCTCCTCGTCGGAGATCACCATCGCGATGCCGAGGTGGTCGGTGACGATCACCCGTGCGCCCGTCGACGTGCGGTACTCGTCGACGAGCGCCTGCAGCGCCGGGTTGGCGCGAGCGGTGCCCAGTTCGAGCGCCTCCTCGGACCTGCCCGCGATCACGAAGGCATCGCGCTCGAGGGCCGTGATGATCCGATCGCGTTCGACCCTGCGGAGGTGCCCGGCGAGCGGGAGGTCGTGGGCCAGCAGCACCGCCACCGTGATGCCGACCAGGACGGCGACCAGACGCCATCTCATGGCGCGACGGTCATGCGGGAACCTCGAGCCGGAAACCGACACCGCGGACCGCCTCGATCCATCGATGGTCGCCGAGCTTCTTGCGCAGTGCGGCGACATGGGCGTCGACGGTCTTGGTCGGCCCGTACCAGTGGGCGTCCCACACGTTCTCGAGGATCTCGGTCCGCGTCGAGACCGCCCCGGGGTCGCGGGCGAGGTGGGCCAGCAGGTCGAACTCCTTCGCCGTCAGCTGGATCTCCTCGCCGGACACGAACACCCGCCGGGTGCGCCGGTCGATCTCCAGCGGTCCGATCTGCTGACCGGTCGGCGCGGCGGAGCCATCGGACCCGCCCGGCTGCTCCCCCGCGTTCGCCGCACTGGCCACGTCGGGGACCCCGTCGAGCTCGACCCGGCGCACCAGCGCGCGGATGCGGGCCACCAGCTCGCGGAAGCTGAACGGCTTGGTGACGTAGTCGTCGGCACCCAGCTCGAGACCGAGCACGCGGTCGAACTCGTCGGACCGGGCGGTCAGCATGATGATCGGCACCCGGCTGCGGCCGCGCAGCACACGGCACACGTCACGACCATCCATGTCGGGCAACCCCAGGTCGAGCAGCACGACGTCGGGGGCCTCGGCCGCCTCCAACTCGATCGCCGCGCCACCGGTGGCGGCACGGATCACGACGTACCCAGCATCGGTGAGACCGTCGACGATCGACATCGCGATCGAGTTGTCATCCTCGACGAGCAGGATCTTCACGGCTGCATTCTGCCCATCACCGCTGCCGCCACGCGGGTCGCGGCCACGTTCTCGCCACAGTCTTGGATGTTTCTTGGACGTTCACGGCACCGGCGGCCGGCATCTGTTCCCTAACGTGACACGGGTGAAGACCCGGACCGCAACGCTCCTGTCGATCGCGGGCGTGCTCGCGGCGAGCTCGGTGGCCGCGATCGTGAACGCCCAGGTGCTCGACACCTCCGACGGCTCGCGCGCCCCGGTGCCCGTCGCGGCGACCACCACGATCGCCGACGCCGACACCAGCGGCGCACCGAACCCGTCCGTGGCGGCCGGCTCGACGGCCCCCACCATCACGATCGACCCGACCGTGGTGATTACGGGCATCCAGCCGTCCGCGACCGCCGATCCCACGGCCCCCGCCGGCACCGCGCCGCTCGACCCGGCACCGATCGCACCGCTCGCCACCACGGCGTCGGGTCAGACCGAGTCGCCCGCAGCGCCGGCCGGCACCGGCACCACCGGCACCACCGGCACCACCGCGGCGACCCCCACCGTGCCGTCGGGCACGGTCGGCCACAGCGACGACAGCGACGACAGCGACGACAGCGACGACGACCACAGCGACGACCGCAGCGACGACGACGACTGACCGACGACTGACCGACGACTGACCGACGACTGACCGACGACGACTCGCCCGGTGGGTCCAGCCGGTCAGCAGTGGATCAGCAGGCGGATCAGCGAGGCGTCGCCGGCCCCGGTATCACCGGCACCTGTCCCGTGTCGCGATCGATCCACTTGTTCGGGGTCTCGGGCGCGGGCGCCAGGGCGAGCGCGAGCGCCTCGTCGATCGTGTGTGCACGCTGCGCCAGCATCCGGTGCGACCGGCGGACGAACCCGGCGTCGACGGCGTCGTCCATCCAGTCGAACAGCGAGCTCCAGTACCGCTCGACGTCGAGCATCACGACCGGCTTGCGCACCAGACCGAGCTGGTTCCACGTGAGCTGCTCGAACACCTCCTCGACCGTGCCGAAGCCACCCGGCAGGGCGATGAACCCGTCGCTCAACTGCTCGAAGCGCGCCTTGCGCTGGTGCATGTCGGGCACGACCTCGAGTGCGGACAACCCCCGGTGCGCCACTTCCGCCGACACCAGCTGATCGGTGATCACGCCGATCACCTCGCCGCCCGCCGCCAGTGCAGCGTCGGCGACGACGCCCATCAACCCCACGTGACCGCCGCCGTAGACCAGCGTGATGCCGCGGCGGGCCATCGCCTCACCGAGCGCCTGCGCGGCGACGCGGAACGCGGGGGCGACCCCAGCATTGGAGCCGCAGTAGACGCACACTCGCGCCGGACGAGCAGAGGTCCCGGACATCGACATCCGACCAGCCTCGCACAGCTCCATGTGACTGTTGCAACGGCTTCGAGGCGGAGGAGGCCCTCAGCAGGGGCGATCACTACAGTTCGACCCGTGACTGCACCTGATCTCCACGCCGCTGCCGACGTCATCGAACTGGCCCAGGGGGTCGTGGGCAAGGCGATCCGCCACCTGGCCGCCAACGGTGGCCCCGACCGACACCAGACCCTCGCCTACGACCTCGCCCACGCCGCGGCACAGGTCGAGACGGCCCGGTCGTT
>JBILUM010000219.1:0-5239 GCA_044370995.1 Ilumatobacteraceae bacterium
CGCCGAGCTGCGCCGTCGGGTCGAGTTCGCCGAGCACGAGATCGCACAGCTGCGCACCGACGCGCTGGCGCGCCGTGCCGAGGTGCGATCGCTCGCCGAGGCGTTCCCGGCGGCGATGAGCCGCCACGCCCTGCTCACCGGCATGCTGCGCGACGTCCGCCACCACCCGGACAAGAAGGGTGCGCTCGGGCGAGCGGTCCGCAAGCTCGGCCGGGCGCCACGCAAGGCCGCGCGGCTGGTGCGCGAGCGGTTGCGATGACAGCACAAAACGCCCCCGCCGGGGCGGGCCGGGCGGCGGTGAAGGTGTTCGTCGCGCCCACCGGCAACGGCTTCATGCGCGACATCGCCGGCTGGCTCGTCGAGGCCGCGTCGGCCGGCGGTCGCACCGCGACGCTGGTCGACGACGCGCTCCCCGCGCTCGACGGCGCGATCAACCTCGTCGTCGCCCCCCACGAGTTCTTCGAGCTGTTCGACGCCCCGACACCGCTGCTGCAGCGGGCCGCCGCTGCCAGCATCTGCGTGTGCACCGAGCAACCGGGCACCCCGTGGTTCCACCTGTCGGTCGACGCGTGCCGGCGCGGGATCTTCACGCTCGACATCAACCCGCAGGGCGTGGCCGCGCTACGCGAGGTCGGGGTCTCGGCAGAGCACCTGCGCCTCGGTGCGCTCCCGTCGCTCGACGTGTCGAACACCGGGTCACGTCCGATCGACTTGCTCTTCCTCGGCGGGCTCGACGATCGTCGCGGCGCCGCGCTCGCCGAGCTGGCGCCACACCTGTGGCGGCATCGATCGGAGATGCGCGTCTTCCGGTTCGACCGCCCGATCACGCCCGACACGCCCGGCGTCGTGTTCGGCCGAGAGAAGTACGAGCTGCTCGCCTCGTCGACGCTGCTCGTCAACCTCCACCGCGACCGCACCGCTGATCTCCCCGCCGGCGTGACCCCGCCCGCCTACTTCGAGTGGGCGCGCATGATCGAGGCGATGGCGAACGGGTGCGTCGTGGTCACCGAGCCGTCGGAGGGGTACGAGCCGCTGGAGCCGGGCAGGCACTTCGTGGAGGCGTCCATCGACGAGTTCCCCGCGGTGGTCGACGCGCTGCTGGCCGACCCGGAGCGGATCGCGCGCATCAGGAGTGACGCACACCGGGCGGTGATGTTCGACCTCGCGTTCGGGCGCGAAGTGGGCCGGGTGCTCGACGGCATCGAACGCGACGTGCTGCCGCGACTGGCCGCTCACGCTGCGGCGACCGATGCCACGTCCGGCCTGTGGCGCCTCGGTGGCAGCAAGGTCGCACCACCGGTGCGCCTCGGCCCGTTCCGGCCGCTGCGATCCCTGCAGCGGCGGGCGAAGCAGGTGGCGATGGCCGAGAACGCCTCGTTGCGCCGCCTCGACCAGTTGGCGTGCGTGCTCGCCCACGGCGACACCCAACACGTCGTCCGGCTCGAGACGCCGGCCTACGCCGCGGCCGTGCCCGAGGTGACGGTGCTCGTCACGCTCTACAACTACGCCGACGTCGTCACCGAGACGCTCGACAGCATCGTCGCGAGCGAGGGCATCGCGTTCGAGGTGATCGTCGTTGATGACCACGCCACCGATCACAGCCGATCCGTCGTCGAGGCCTACCTGGCCGCACATCCCGACGTGCCCATGGTGCTGCTCGGCAAGGACGCCAACGAGGGTCTGGCCGCCGCGCGCAACACCGGCTTCGCCGAGGCCCGCGCCGACCTGGTGATGGTGATGGACGCCGACAACACGGTGTACCCGACCGCCATCGCCCGCCTTGCGGCCGCGCTGCGCGACGAGCCGGATGCCGCCGCGGCGTACGCGATCCTCGAGGACTTCGGGGCGCAGCGCAACATCCGCAGCGCGCTCGCCTGGGACGTGGGGCGGCTCTGCGCCGCCAACTACATCGATGCCCAGGCGATGTGGCGACGCGACGCGTGGGAACGGCTCGGCGGCTACCGGGCCGACGACGACCACGTCTTCGGCTGGGAGGACTGGGACCTGTGGTTGCGCCTCGCCGACACCGGCGGGCACGCGACCCTGGTACCGCAGATCCTCGGCCGCTACCGAGTGCAGGCCGGGTCGATGATCGCGCTCACCAACCTGGCGACCGACGACGCGATCGACGCCATCAGGGCTCGCTACCCGCGCCTGCCCTGGCCCCCGCTCCCGCCCCGCTGAACGGGTTGCATCGGCCGGGTCGGATGAATCCGGGGGTCGGGCGACCCCGGGTAGCCTCGGCGGACCGAGCTGCAGGAGGCCGCATGGACGAGAACACGATTCCGCGTGATGCCAAGGTGTACGTGGCCGGGCACCATGGTCTGGTCGGTGCTGCGATCGTGCGGCGCCTCCGCGAGGCCGGCTTCACGAACATCCTCACGGCGAGCCGCGACCAGCTCGACCTGCGCGACCAGGCGGCCGTGAACTACTGGTTCAGGGCGAACCGGCCCGACTACGTGTACCTCGTCGCCGGTACGGTCGGCGGCATCTGGGCCAACGCCAACCGGCCGGCCGACTTCATCTACGACAACATGATGATCCACGCCACGGTGGTGCATGCGAGCCACCTCTACGGCGTGCAGAAGCTGTTGTACCTCGGCAGTTCGTGCATCTACCCACGGCTTGCACCCCAGCCGATGACCGAGGACGCGCTCCTCACGGGTCTTCTCGAACCCACCAACGAGCCCTACGCGATCGCGAAGATCGCCGGTATCAAGCTGTGTCAGGCCTATCGCAAGCAGCACGGGTGCAACTTCATCTCGGGCATGCCCACCAACCTCTACGGGCCCCACGACAACTTCGATCTCCAGACCTCGCACGTGCTACCGGCGCTGATGCGCAAAGTGCACGAGGCCAAGCTCGAAGGTCGTGACGAGATCGAGGTGTGGGGAACCGGCGCAGCCATGCGCGAGTTCCTCTTCGTCGACGACCTCGCCGACGCCTGCCTGTTCCTGATGGAGCGCTACGACGACGACGGGCACGTGAACATCGGCACCGGCGTGGAGGTGTCGATCCGCGAGCTCGCCGAGACCCTCATCGAAGTGATCCATCCCGAGGCGACGATCCGCTGGGATGCCTCGCGCCCCGACGGAGCGCCCCGCAAACTGCTCGACGTGTCTCGTCTCGCCGATGCCGGGTGGACGTTCAGCACCTCGCTGCGCACGGGCATCGAGCAGACGTACGCATGGTTCGCCGCCAACTACGAACACGCACGCGGCGTCGCCCACACCGACGAACCGGCTCCGGTCAGCTGATCGAGCGCCGACCCGCGTACCTGGTGGCGACGCGTCAGCCCTGGCCCAGCTTGGCCGACTCGACCTCGAGGTCGTGGCGCACCATCCGCTCGACCAGCTCGGGGAACGACACCTCTCGCTTCCAACCGAGCTTGGTCTCGGCCTTGGTGGCGTCACCGACGAGCAGGTCGACCTCGGCCGGGCGCAGGAACTTCGGGTCGAGGCGGACGTACTGCTCCCAGTCGTCGATGCCGGCGACGGCGAACGCCCGCTGGACGAACTCGCGCACCTCGTAGGTCTCGCCGGTGGCGACCACGTAGTCGTCGGGCTCGTCCTGCTGGAGCATCATCCACATCGCCTTGACGTAGTCGCCGGCGTAGCCCCAGTCGCGCTTGGAGTCGAGGTTGCCGAGCACCAGCTCGTCCTGCAGGCCGAGCTTGATGCGGGCGACCGCGTTGGAGATCTTGCGGGTGACGAACTCGAGCCCGCGGCGCTCGCTCTCGTGGTTGAACAGGATGCCCGAGCAGGCGAACAGTCCGTAGCTCTCGCGGTAGTTCACCGTGATGTCGTGACCGAACACCTTGGCGCAGCCGTACGGCGAGCGCGGGTGGAAGGGAGTCGCCTCGGTCTGCGGGGTCTCGCGGACCTTGCCGAACATCTCTGACGAGCTCGCCTGGTAGAAGCGCATCGGGTTGTTCTGCGCCCCACCCACGATGCGAATTGCCTCAAGCATGCGGAGCACGCCGGTACCCGTGACATTGGCGGTGAGCTCGGCCTGGTTGAACGACATCGCCACGAACGAGATGGCCGCCAGGTTGTACACCTCGTCGGGCTGCACGATGTTGACGGCGGAGATCAGACTCGCGAGATCGCACAGGTCGCCATCGACGATCTCGACGTAGGGGTGCTCGCGCTGGATCAGCTCCTTCTTGGGGTTGTTCTGGCCCTTCATGAGCCCGTAGATCGTGTACCCCTTCTCGTGCAGCAGGTCTGCGAGAAAGCGGCCGTCCTGGCCCGTGATTCCGGTGATGAGAGCGGTAGGCATCCGGGCGAGGCTAGCTGGGCGACAGCTCCGGTCGGAGGCATCGATCCAGCGTGAGCGCCCGGGTCGGGTGCAGGTGCATCGGTACACTTGCGGCGCCATGTCTCTCCGATCGGCGGCCGCTCACCGCAACCTGCTGTACCTGCTCTCGATGAAGGAGCTGCGGACCCGCTACAAGAAGTCGGTCCTCGGTTGGGCGTGGAGCCTGCTGAACCCGCTCACCCAGATGGCCATCTTCAGCGTCATCTTCCTGTACGTGTTCAAGGCGACACCGCCGATCGGCGATCCGAGCGGACTGAAGAGCTTCCCTCTCTACTTCCTGTCGGGGGCGCTCCCGTTCAACTTCTTCTCGATCAGTGTCGGCGTGGCCATCGGTTCCGTGCAGGGTGGCGCTGGGCTCATCAAGAAGGTGCAGTTCCCACACGAACATCTGGTGTTCTCGGTGATCGTCGCCCAGTTCGTGACGCTGCTGATCGAACTGCTCGTGCTGGCGGTGGCCCTGGTTCTCGCCGGCAACATGGTGGTGCCTTGGCTACCCACCCTGCTGCTCGTCCTCGGGTTGTTGGCCCTCTTCACGACCGGAGTGGCCCTCGTCCTGAGTGCAGCGAACGTCTTCTACCACGACGTCAACTACCTCTGGGGCATCCTCTCGCAGATCCTCTTCTATGCCACCCCGGTCATCTACGACCCGGCGACGATCGAGGTCACTTCGCTCCGTTGGATCGCGAACTACGGACCGACCGGCAGCTTCATCACGGCGATCCACAACATCGTCTACGACCTGCGGATGCCTGGGACGGGCCGACTGGTCCAGCTGGTCGTGATCTCGTTCGCGTCCTTCTTCATCGGTGCCCATGTGTTCAACAAGCTGTCCCCGCGCTTCGCCGAGGAGATGTGAACCATGCCTGACCTGGCCCTCGAAGTCGACCACGTGACGAAGACGTTCCGGCTCCACCACGAG
>JBILUM010000220.1:0-5235 GCA_044370995.1 Ilumatobacteraceae bacterium
AACGACCGACCACGACGAGCTTCCCGGCGTGCCTCCGAGATCCCAGACCCGTCGTTCTGCGCTTCGAGTCCGCCGTGGTCAGACCGTGCAGATCGGCATCAGTCAGGGGTTCCCTGTGTGGCCGGTCAACGGGCGGTGGTGGCAAAGATGGGAAGTCACGACTACGGCGACGGTCGCTACGACCAACGCGGTGATCGGAGGGCTGCGCCACCACGGATCGCGGGCAAGGGGAAGCAGCCACACGAGACGAAGAGCTGCCATGAGGGCGACTGCGCGCGCGGCTCGTATCTCCGCCTCAGGGTCCGAAAGCTTCGCTGCGCGGAGGACCAGCCACATTCCGACACCTACGTTCCAGACGGCATACGCAGCCACAGGAACGACGAAGAATCCAGGCACTCCGGCGTCGGTCTCTTGCAGCGAGCGACAGGGTCGCGGCCCGGTCCGATCGTCTGGATGCTCAGCCGGCAGCGGCGCGGAGGAGGGCCTCGATCCCGAAGCGGAGATCGGGGCCGAAGTCGATCCTGGCGCCGGCGAACGACGCGTCGGCGAGCACCTCGGCCACCACCGGCGCCGGGTGGGCGTGGTGGTACAGGCCGACGGTGAGCGCCTGCGTGAGCACGAGCACCCGCTCGGCATCCATGGCAGAACAGTCCAAGCGATCGGCCAGTGCGGCCGCGGTGCGGGCGCTGTGCGAGACGACGCAGCCCTTGAAGCCGCGGGCCGTCTCCAGCGGGACGTTGCGCTCGAGCACCGTCGCGACCAGCGACGCGAGCCGGAGGAACCGTGGCCGCGCCAGCAGGGTGTCGGTCATCGCGGCGGCGAGGACGGCCGGGACATCGCCCCCCGCCGGGATCGCGTCGAGCCGGGCGTCGAACTCGTCGAACCAGGCGACGTACTCGTCGAGCGCCAGCGCGAGCAGGAGCGCCTCCCGGGTGGGCACATAGCGGTAGAGCGTCCCCTTGGCGAGCCCCAGCGACGACGCCACGGCGTCCATCGTGAACTCGTCGACCTCGAGCTCGTCGAACACCGACCGAGCCGCGTCGAGGATGTCGTCGCGGCGCGACTGCTTGTCCTCGTCAGTGCGCGCTCGCTGCTTCACGGCCGTCAGCCTAAGTGCGTGTGTTCGTATTCTGTGCGGGCTGACCTGCGATGTTGTGCTGAAATCGCGCCATACAACTGCACCTGGTAGCGACGACCGTGTGCGGTTTCGGTAGCGCCCGGCACTCTGACGGGTGATGAAGTACCCGCCTGACCTCACCTCTGGGCCGTTGCGCGTCGTGCGCAGTGTGCTGGTCGACAACTCGACCGACTCGGCGACAGCGTGGCTGAAACTTGCGAGCATCGCCAGCGTGCTCGGTGCCATCAGTGAGCGCTTCTCGACCCCTACGGCATCACCCAGGTGGGAGACGCTGCTCGAAGAACGTCCACGCGACCTCGGCGAACTCGATGTCGCCGTTCTGAGTCCCGGTGAAACGGTTCGGCTCCACCCGCACGGTGCGGCTGGGCGCCGTGTGTCCGGCGCCGTCGAGTCGCCACCACTCCACCGGTGCTGGACCGGTGTAGGTGAAGCGGTGTGCTGCCCCGCCGTCCGACGCATCACGTTCCACCGTCGTCTCCACCGGTGTCGCATCGCCCAGGCCGTTGATGGTCAGCCAACGGTCCCTGGTCGCTTCTGCGGACAGAACCCGGCCACGGTTGCACGCACCTCCGACGTTGGCCACGCACCCGCCGTCGTACGGCATCTGCGTGTCTGCTGTGCCGTGGGTCAACAGGATCGGGATCGGACGCACAGGCCCGTTCGCACACGGGCCGGGCAGCGGTGACGCCGGGAGGCTCCCTGCGCTCGACGCCACGGCGCCGAGCAGTTCGGGATGATGGAACGCGAAGGCTTGGGTCATCTGCGCCCCGTTGGAGCTTCCGGCCATGAACAGGTTCGACGCCGGTAGTTCGTACGTCACGCCGAACGACTCGACGAGCGCCGTCAGAAAACCGATGTCGTCCGCGCCACTCGCCACCGAGTTGTCACCCCGACAGTCGGACCATCCGGCGCGGCCCTGACGATCCTCGGCGGGGAGGCCTTCGGGGTAGACGACGACGAAGCCCTCCCGGTCGGCGACCGTGCGGAACACCGCAAGTGGGTTCTCGCCGACAGTGGCGACGTTCAAGCTCTCACCTCCTCCGCCATGCAGCACGAACACGACCGCACGAGGTGCGGCGACGCCGACCGGCACGTACACGAGGAACTTCCTCGACACCTCGTCGACGACGACGTCGTGCAGCGACTCGCCCTCCGGATACGGCATCGGTGCGGACGTCGACGTGGTCGACGTGGCCGACGTGGTCGAGGTGGCCGACGTGGTCGAGGTGGTCGACGTGGTCGACGTGGTCGACGTGGTCGACGTGGTCGACGTGGTCGACGTGGTCGTCATCGACTGACCGGGGTCGGCAGCTCCACCGGAGCACGCCGCCACGAATGGGACGAGGGTGGCGAGCGCCACCCACCGGATCAGGGCTCGAGACTCATGCATGACTCCATTGTCTGCACCGCGTGTGAGGGATCTGTGAACGTGAGTTGGGAATCCAACGACAGGAACAGGAACACGCGCCCTCAGTGACGCTCCGTCATCGCGGCCGCTGCGGCCCGGACCACCCATCTGGAAGACTGCCCGCCATGTCGTTCGACGCCGACCGCGAAGCACCGTCCGCCCCCGAGTTCGACGCCGAGTTCGACGCCGAGTTCCGAGCCGAGGAGGTGCTCGCAAGCCTGTCGCTCGAGCAGAAGGTGTCGCTGCTCACCGGTGCCGACGGCTGGCACACGGTCGCCCTGCCCGGGGTGCCAGTGCTGCGCTGCAGCGACGGCCCGGCCGGCGTGCGCGGCACGTCGTGGAACGGCCCACCTTCGGCATCGTTCCCGTGCGGCACCGCCCTCGGCGCCAGCTTCGACCCCGACCTCGTCGAGGCGGTGGGCGCAGCGCTCGGGCGCGAGTGCCGCTCGAAGGGCGCGCAGATGCTGCTGGCCCCGACCGTGAACCTGCACCGCACGCCGATCGGGGGCCGCAACTTCGAGTGCATGAGCGAGGACCCCACGCTCACCGCTCACCTCGCCGTCGCGTACGTGAAGGGCGTGCAGTCGCAGCGGGTCGCGGCGTGCATCAAGCACTTCATCGCCAACGACACCGAGTTCGAGCGAACGACGATCTCGAGCGAGGTCGACGAGCGGACCCTGCGCGAGCTCTACCTCGTGCCCTTCGAGGCGGTCGTGCGTCCGCTCGACGAGGGCGGCGCCGACGTCCGCTCGATCATGAGCAGCTACAACAAGGTCAACGGTCGATACGTCGCCGACGACACCGGTCTGATGCGCGATCTGCTGCGCGACGAGTGGGGCTTCGACGGTGTCGTGGTGAGCGACTGGTTCGCCCACCACGACACGGTGGCGTCCGCCCTCGCCGGTCTCGACCTCGAGATGCCCGGGCCCACCCGCAAGCGCGGCGACGCGCTGGTGCGCGCCGTCCTCGATGGCGACGTCGACGTCGCTCACGTCGACGAGTGCGTGCTCCGGTTGCTGCGGCTGTTCGAGTGGTGTGGGCTCACCGATCCGACGGCCGGCATCAGCGCCGGCGACGAGGGCACCGACGACGCCGACGAGACCCGCGAGCTCATCCGTGCCGCGGCGGTCGCCGGCAGCGTGCTGCTCACCAACCGGATCGGCGACGACGGCATGCCGGGCCTGCCCCTCGCCGCCGGGCGGTCGGTCGCGTTGATCGGACCGTACGCGGCCCGGGGCCAGATCCAGGGCGGCGGCAGCGCTCGTGTGCGCGCCAACCGACCGGTCCCGCTGCTCGGGGCGCTGCAGGCCCGCGGGGTCGACGTCCGCACGGAGCAGGGCTGCTCGATCGAGAAGCGCCTACCGCCCCTGCGCGGTCGGTTCGACGTCGTGTACCACGGAGCCGACGGTCGCACGGTCGAGGCGACCACCGACCGGTTGAGCTTCATGTGGATGGACGACCCCGCTCCGGGCATCTCGCGGCATCGCTTCGGCGCGACGATCACGGGCTCGTTCGTCCCCGATGTCACGGGCGACTGGGAGGTCGGTGTCGTCGCCGTCGGACCGGCGGTGCTCAGCATCGGCGGCGAGGTGGTGGTCGACCTGTCGACACCGCAGACCGGTGGCTTCATGTTCGGCAACGGCAGCCCGGAGATCCGTGGCACCGTGGCGCTGGAGGCAGGTGTCGAGGTCGCGGTCGAGCTGGAGATCGCGATGTTCGAGCACGAGCAGATGCGCGGCGTCCAGGCCGGGGCCCTCGGTCCGGAGCTGATCGACCCGGTCGACGCCGCGGTCCAGGCGGCAGCTGCCGCGGACGCCGCCGTGGTCGTCGTGGGCACCAACGCCGACTGGGAGACCGAGGGCGAGGACCGCACGACGATGGCGCTGCCGGGCCGGCAGGACGAGCTCGTGCGCCGTGTGGCCGAGGTGAACCCCAACACGATCGTGGTCGTCAACGCCGGATCGCCGGTGACGATGCCGTGGCTCGACGACGTCGCCGCGGTGCTGCAGGTGTGGTTCCCCGGTGAGGAGTTCGGCAACGCCGTGGCCGACATGCTCCTCGGCGACGCCGAGCCCGGAGGCCGGCTGCCGATGACCGTGCCGGCTCGGCTGGAGGACACGCCGGCGTTCCTGTCGCACCCCGGCCAGGGTGGGCTCGCACGGTACGACGAGCACCAGTTCATCGGATACCGCTGGTACGACGCACGCGCGATCACCCCGGCGTTCCCGTTCGGGCACGGGCTCGGGTACACCACGTGGTCGTTCGGCTCCGCAGAGATCACCGGCACGATCGCCGACGGCATCGTCGTGCGTGTCCCGATCACCAACAGCGGTGCACGCGCCGGGAGCACCGTCGTGCAGTGCTACGTCGCCCCACCCGCCGACGGCCCCCGCCGCCCCGTGCGAGAACTTCGGGGCTTCGCGAAGGTGCACGCCGAGCCGGGCGCGACCGTGACCGCCGAGATGTGGTTGCCCGAGCGGGCCTTCGCCGTCTGGGATGTCGCGACCGCTGCGTGGGTCGTGCCGTCGGGCGCCTACCACGTGCTCGTCGGAGCCTCGTCGGCCGACCTCGAGACGGCCGGCTCGGTGCTCTGCTGACGAGATCCCCGCAGCCTTCTGCGCGCCCGAAAACGGCCGAGGTGGGCCCCCCCCGGCCGGGCCCCCCACGGGGGTTGGGGGCCCGGGAGCCA
>JBILUM010000221.1:0-5233 GCA_044370995.1 Ilumatobacteraceae bacterium
GACCCGTCCGCCCCCGACGCGGTCGCGGTCCGCGACCAGGTGCGCGCAGCATTCCTCGACGACGACCCGGCCTGGCTGCAGGCCTGTTGGCCCCGCTACCACTCGGTCGTCACCGCGGCCGGCGAACGACTGGGCTGAACCCGCCATCACGCCGAGCTGCGCTCGACCAGACTGACCCGGTGCAACTCGACCACGATCTGCAGGCGTACGTCACACGGTTGGGCATCGAGGCCGAACCACCCTCGGTCGACGCGCTGGCCCGACTCCACCGTGCCCAGCTCGAACGCATCCCGTACGAGACCACGTGGATCCACCTCGGAGAGCGCTGGACCGTCGACCTCGCGGCATCGGTCGAACGCATCGCCCATCGAGGCCGCGGCGGCTACTGCTTCCACGTGAACGGTGCGTTCAGCGTGTTGCTGCGGGCGCTCGGCTACGACGTCACGCTCCACGTCGGCGGCGTGTACGGCCCCGACGGCCCCACGCCCGAGTCGATCGACAACCATCTCGTGCTGCTCGTGCACGGCCTGCCGGACGACACCTGCCCCGACGGCACCTGGTACGTCGATGCCGGCCTCGGCGACGCGATCCACGCTCCGCTCCCGCTCGTCGCCGGCGCCCACCACGACGGGCCGTTCGAGTTCGGCCTCGGGCCGCCATCGGTCGGTGTGGGCGACTGGGAACTGCGCCACCACGAGCTCGGGTCGTTCACCGGCATGGTGTTCGAGCGCGAACGAACGACGATCGATCGCTTCGCCGCCCGCAACGTGGTGCTGTCGACCTCACCCGAATCGGTGTTCGTGAAGACCCTCACCGTGCAGCGCCGCGACGCCGACGGGGTCGACATCGTCCGCGGTCAGGTGCTGAGCCGCGTGGCGGCGACCGCTACCGAGGTCCGCACGCTCGAGACGCAGGCGGAGTGGTTCGACGCCCTGGCCGACGTGTTCGGCCTCACCCTCGACGACGTGGACGACGACGCCCGCACCCGGCTGTGGCAGCGCGTCCACGCCACCAACGAAGCCTGGCTCGCCTCGCGAACCTGACCCGGTACCGGTCAGCGGCGCTCGCCGAGGCGGGGGCCGCCGAAGACAGCGACCGTCTGGCGCAGCGGTACCAGGTCGCGACGGGGTGCACGGCGCGACGCGTCGGCCTCGACGATCGACATGCGCTCGCGGAGCTCGGTGTTCTCGATCCGGAGCCGTTCGACCTCGGCCTCGAGCTCCATCACCCGCCGGATGCCCTCGAGGTTCATGCCGTCGGCAGCGAGATCCTGGATGCGGCGCAGCCGCTCGATGTCGACGTCGCTGTAGCGGCGGTTGCCGCCCTGGGTGCGTGCCGGTGCGACGAGCCCGCGGCGCTCGTAGATGCGCAGCGTCTGCGGGTGCATGCCCGCGAGCTCGGCTGCCACCGAGATGACGTAGACGGCGTGACTGCGTGAACGCATGATCAGACCCTTTCTCCACTGGAGTGCCCGGGTGCGCCGGCAGCATCGGCGCCACCGGCCGCGACCCTACTGGCAGCTGCGAAGGCCTCGACGGCCGCTCGCTGTTCGGGGGTGAGATGAGTGGGCACCTGCACGTCGACCGTGACGATGAGATCGCCCTCGTGCTTGGCGGTGACGACGCCCTTGCCGCGCACCCGGTGCCGTGAACCCGACGGCGTGCCCGGCTTGAGCCGCAGCTTCACCGACGTGCCGTCGAGCGTGGGCACGTCGACGTCGCCGCCGAGCGCTGCTTGGTCGAACCGCACGGGCACGCGCACGGTGAGGTTGTCGCCGTCGCGGCCGAAGCGGGCGTGCCCCACCACGTGACACTCGACGATGAGGTCGCCCGCCGGCCCACCGTTGCGGCCGGGCGCACCGCGACCCTTGAGCCGGATCTTCTGGCCGTCGGCGACGCCGGCAGGGATGCGGGCCTGCACTTCGCGCTGGCGCTTCTCGACGCCGGTGCCCCGACACGTGGGGCACGGCTGCTCGATGGTGACCCCGCGTCCGGCACACGCCGGGCACGGCGACGAGAAGGAGAAGAACCCCTGGTTGTCGTCGATGACCCCGCGACCGCCGCAGCGCGAGCACACCTTCGGCGACGTGCCGGGCTTCGCGCCGGACCCCGAACACGTGCCGCACTGTGCATCGGCCGTGAGGTACAGCGTGGTGGTGAGACCGCGCACGGCATCGGCGAAGTCGAGGGTGAGCGTCGCCTCGACGTCGGCCCCGCGCTGGGGACCGCCGCCCGCGCCGGCACCGCCACCGCGACGACCGCGGTTGAACATCTGGCCGAGGATGTCGCCGAGCCCGTCCGAGCCGACGTTGAAGCTGTTGCCGCCGGGGCCGCCGCCCGGCCCGCCGGGGCCGTACCCCGACATCGGGCCGAGCCGCCGGACCTCGTCGTACTCCTTGCGCTTGGTCTCGTCGCCGAGCACGTCGTACGCGGCGCTGACCTCCTTGAAGCGGTCCTCCGCGGCGGCGTCACCGGGATGGGTGTCGGGATGGCTGTCGCGCGCGAGCTTGCGGTACGCCTTGGTGATCTCCTTGGGGGTGGCGGTCTCCGCCACGCCGAGGAGCTTGTAGTAGTCCTTCTCGAACCACTCGCGCTGCGCAGCCATGTCAGCCCCGCACCTTCACCATCGCGGGGCGCAGCACCTTGCCCTTCCATGTGTAGCCGGTGCGCAACACCTCGGCGACGACGGGTTCGCCACCGTCGCCCGGCTCGTGCATGACGGCCTCGGCGAAGGCCGGGTCGAACACCTGTCCCGCCAGATCGAGCGCCTGGAGACCCTGCTTCTGGAGCGCGCCGATGAGCGCGGACCAGATGCTCTCCACGCCTTCGACCCGGTGGGCGAAGGCGGCCTCGCACGCGTCGAGCACGGGCAGCAGGGAATCGGCGAGCTTGCCGGTGGCCCGGTCGATCTCGTCGGCCTGCTGGGTGGCGACGCGCTTGCGGTAGTTCTCGAAGTCGGCCTGCAGGCGGAGCGCGATGTCCTTGAACTGGTCGCGCTCGGCCAGCAGGGTCTCGACGTCGTGTTCGAAGATTGCCTCGGCCTCGGCCACCGCGGCTGCGTCTCGATCGGTGGCGTCGGCCGGTGCCAGATCGTCCAACGAGCTGATGTCGTCGGGGACCTGGTCCGGCGACCCGGCGCCGGTCTGGTCGTGGGATGGATCGGTCATGACGGTCGGGTCACTTCCCGTTGGAGTCGTCGACGATCTCGGCGTCGATGATCTCGTCGTCGTTCACCGAACCGGTGCCGGCCTGGCCGCTGGCCGACGAACCGGCCGCTGCAGCGTCGTCGCGCGAGGCCGCTTCGTACAGCTTCTGGCTGAACGCCTGGGTGGCGCCCATCAGCACCTCGTGGGCGGCGCGGATGGCCGACATGTCGTTGCCGGCGAGCGCAGTCTTCAGCTCCGCGAGCGGACCCTCGACGAGCTGGCGGTCCTCGCTGGACACCTTGTCGGCCTGGTCGCGCAGCACCTTCTCGGTCTGGTACACCAGCGAGTCGGCGTTGTTGCGGACCTCGGCCTCCTCACGGCGCTGACGGTCCTCCTCGGCGTGGGCCTCGGCGTCGCGGACCATCTGGTCGATGTCCTTCTTGTCGAGCGTGCTCTGACCGGTGATGGTCATCGACTGCTCCTTGTTGGTGGCCCGGTCCTTGGCCGACACGTGCACGATGCCGTTGGCGTCGATGTCGAAGGTGACCTCGATCTGCGGCACGCCGCGCGGGGCGGGCGGCAGGTCGACGAGCTGGAACTTGCCGAGCGTCTTGTTGTAGCCGGCCATCTCGCGCTCGCCCTGCAGCACGTGGATCTCCACGCTCGGCTGCATGTCGTCGGCCGTGGTGAACACCTCGGTGCGCTTGGTGGGGATCGTGGTGTTGCGCTCGATGAGCTTGGTCATCACGCCACCCTTGGTCTCGATGCCGAGGCTGAGCGGGGTGACGTCGAGGAGGAGCACGTCCTTCACATCACCGCGCAGCACGCCGGCCTGGACGGCGGCGCCGACGGCGACCACCTCGTCGGGGTTGACGGTGCGGTTGGGCTCCTTGCCCGTCAGCGACTGGACGAGATCCTGCACGGCGGGCATGCGGGTGGAACCACCCACGAGCAGGACGTGGTTGATCTGTCCCTTGGTGAGGCCGGCGTCCTTGATGGCCTGTTCGAACGGGATGCGGCAGCGCTCGAGGAGGTCGGCGGTGAGCTCCTGGAACTTGGCGCGGGTGAGCGTCTCGTCGAGGTGCAGCGGGCCTTCGGGCGTGGCGGTGATGAACGGCAGGTTGATCTGGGTCTGCTGCACCTGGCTGAGGTCGATCTTGGCCTTCTCGGCCGCTTCCTTCAGACGCTGTGCGGCCATGCGGTCGGCACCGAGGTCGACACCGTGGGCGCCCTTGAACTGCTTGACGAGCCAGTCGATGATGCGCTCGTCCCAGTCGTCGCCACCGAGCTTGGTGTCGCCGTGGGTGCTCTTCACCTCGAACACGCCGTCGCCGATCTCGAGCACCGACACGTCGAAGGTGCCGCCGCCGAGGTCGAACACGAGAACGGTCTCGTCCTCGGCGCCCTTGTCGAGGCCGTAGGCGAGCGCGGCCGCAGTGGGCTCGTTGATGATGCGGAGCACCTCGAGGCCGGCGATCTGGCCGGCTTCCTTGGTCGCGGTGCGCTGTGCGTCGTCGAAGTACGCGGGCACGGTGATGACGGCCTGGGTGACGGTGTCGCCCAGGTACGCCTCGGCGTCGCGCTTCAGCTTCATGAGCGTGCGGGCGCTGATCTCCTGCGGCGTGTACTTCTTGCCGTCGATGTCATCGCTCTTCCAGCCCTGGCCCATCTTCGACTTGATCGAGCGGAACGTGCGATCGGGGTTGGTGATCGCCTGGCGCTTCGCGACCTCGCCGACGAGCACTTCGCCGGCCTTGCTGAACGCGACCACCGACGGGGTGGTGCGGGCGCCCTCGGAGTTGGGGATGACGACGGGGTCGCCGGCCTCGAGGACGGCGACGACGGAGTTGGTGGTACCGAGGTCGATACCGACTGCCTTGGCCATGGTGTTGCTCCTGAACGTTGTGGGGGAGAGGGAACGGGGACTGGGATATCTCGCCGGTGATGCTGAGCGGATCTGGTGCAAGCTTAGGGAGCGCGCCGCGCATCCTCAACCGATCGAGCAGAAAACTTGAGTCATGACAACTCAACATTCATCCGAGTACGCCGGCTGGTCGAACGTCCGTCAGCGGCGGCACATGACGGACC
>JBILUM010000003.1:0-18424 GCA_044370995.1 Ilumatobacteraceae bacterium
GCGAACCGGTGGCCCCGTCGCTGTCGGTCCACGACACCGGGCCGTACCAGTCGTCGCCCTCGATCACGATGTGGCGGCGCTCGCAGAAGACCTCGACGCGTCGCAGGCTCGGACGTGCCAGGTTGTCGTGCCAGACGCTGGTGAGCGTGCCGATGGCGCCGCCGGCGAACGCGATGGTGGCGTTGGCGACGTCCTCGATGCCGTCGTGGCCGTGGAAGTTGGCAGTGTTCGCGCTGACGCGGGCGATGTCGCCCACGAGGAAGCGGAGCATGTCGACGTCGTGGATGCTGTGCTCGAGCAGGGTGCCGGCGCCGACGAGTGCCTTGTCGGCCCGCCAGGTGGAGGCATAGTGACCCTGGATCGGGATGAACTGGTCGTCGCGGAACACCACCGTCATCACGCGGCCAGCAGCCGGATCATCGATGAGGTGCTTGGCCCAGTTGTAGGCGAGCGAGCGACGGAGCACGAGACCGACCTGGTTGGTGAGCCCGGCGGCGGCGACCTGCGCCGCCATCTCCTCGGCGGCCGCGGTGGTGACCGCGAGTGGCTTCTCGCAGAAGATGGCGAGCCCTCGTTCGACCGCCTTGGCCACCTGGCGCGGGTGCTCGCTCGTCCACGTGCAGATGTAGACCGCGTCGCACCCGTCGAGCACGTCGTCCTCGGAGTCGCATACGCGGTGGCCGGCGGCCGTGGCGAAGGCCTCGGCCCGCGCCCGATCAGGGTCGTACACGCCGGCCCGCACCACGCCGAGCGCAGCCTCCACGCCGCTGCGCCGGAGGCTCTTGGAGTGGTAGGTGGCGATCAGGCCGGCGCCGAGGAAGCCGATCCGCAGGTCGTTGCTCATCGGCGCGACTCTAGGGCGAGGCGTCGCGGGCGCTCCCGCCGAGCCGTCGCGATCGGTGTCACCTCCCACCCGTCGTGAGGTCGTCGAGGGTGACCACGCGGTCGGCGATCGCCGCTGCTTCCGCTCGGTCGTGGGTCACCATCAACGCGGTCGTGCCCGTGGTGCGGAGCACGCGGCCGAGGTCGGCGGCGAGCCGATCGTGCAGGGCCGCGTCGAGGCCGGTGAGCGGCTCGTCGAGCAGCAGCAGCGGGGGAGCGGGCGCGAGCGACCGAGCGAGGGCGATGCGCTTGGCCTCGCCACCGCTGAGCGACGTGACCGAACGCGAGCCGAAGCCGGCGAGGCCGACCAGCTCGAGCAGTTCGTCCACCCGACGGCAGCGCTCGGGGGCGGGTACACGCTGCATCCGCAGACCGAACGCCACGTTGGCCTCCACGTCGAGGTGGGGGAACAACTGGTCGTCCTGGAAGACGAGTCCGATGCCGCGCCGGTGCGGGGGGAGCGGCGTGACGTCGCGACCGTCGAGGTGCACCGTGCCTGCGTCGGGGGGCAGCAGCCCGGCGATCACCCGGAGCAGGGTGCTCTTGCCGCTGCCGGACGGCCCTTGCAGCGCCACGATCTCCCGACGGTCGACGGTCAACCGCACCCGGTCGAGCACCGTCCGCGAGCCGAAGCGCACCACCACGTCACCGACGACGAGCACGACCACCACCCCCTCCGTCGATCGGTCGATCGAGGAGTTCCACGCCCACGAGCACGACCGTCGTCACCGCGGCCAGCACCACCGCGAGGGCCGACGCCTGCGCCCGCGGCACGTCGCCGGCACGGCCGAGCAGCCGGGCGATCACCACCGGCAGGGTCTCGTGGCCCGTGCGGCTGAGGAACGTCGTGGCGCCGAACTCGCCGAGCGACACCGCAGTGGCGAAGCAGGCGCCGACGAGCACGGGGCGGCGCAGCAGGCGGACGTCGACCTCCCACCAGGCCCGCAGCGGGGAGGCGCCGAGCGTGGCGGCGGCCTCGCGCCAGCCGACGGGACGGGCCCGCAGCACCGGCAGGATCGCCCGCACCACGAACGGCACGGCCACCAGCGCATGACCGACCGCCACGAGCCACGGCTCGCCGCGCCAGTCGACGGGCGCGCAGTCGAAGGTGATCAGCATCCCGAAGCCGATGGTGACCGCGGAGGTGCCGAGCGGCAGCATCGAACCGACGTCGAGCAGCCGGCCGCCGCGTCGCGCCGCCGAGACCGCGAGCGCGGCGAGCGTGCCGATCGCGACCGCCAACACGGTGGCGAGCGCCGCGGCGCGCAGCGAGGCGACGATGGCGCCGATCGCATCGACCCCGAGGTCGGCGCCAGGCCGCGCCGGGCCGTCGCCGAAGGTCCGCCACGCCGTGAGCGACCATCTGCCACCGGGACGCACCGACGACAGGACGAGTGCCGCCAGGGGTGCCACGACGAGGGCGGTGACCGTCACCGCCGCGGCGCCGACGGCGAGCCGGGTGCGCCGTGTGCGCGGGCGCGGCGACGCCTGGGCGTGGAGGCCGATCGACACCGAGGCGCGGCGCTGCGTGCGCACGGTGACGCCGACCACGATCGCGAGCAGCGCGAGCTGCACCAGCGAGAGCACCGCCGCGCCGCCCACGTCGCCCAGCTGCGTGGCCCGCCGGGCGATCTCGACCTCGATCGTCACGCGTGTGGGCCCGCCGAGGATCTGCACCACGCCGAACGAGGTGAACGTGAACAGGAACGCGATCGACCCGGCAGCGACGAGCGCCGGCCGCAGCAGCGGCAGGGTCACCTCTCGCGTCGCCCGCCACGGGCCGGCCCCGAGGACACGGGCGGCGGCGACCAGGTCGGCCGGCAGCTGCGACCAGACACCGCCCACGACACGTACGACGACGGCGACGTTGAAGAACACGTGAGCGACCACGATCGCGAACGCCGACGTCTGGAGCGAGTCGGGCAGCAGGGCGATGAACGCGGCACCGACCACCACCGTCGGCAGCAGGAACGGGACCGTCAACAGTGCGGTGAGCAGCCGCCGTCCGGGGAACTCCCACCGGGCGACGAGGTAGGCGGGACCGAGGCCGACGGCGAGCGTGGCCGCCGTGCTCAGCACCGCCTGCCAGAACGTGAACCACAGGACGCGGCCGAGGCCCGGTCGGCCGAACGTGTCGGCGATCGCGCTGCCGTCGACGACCTCGGCGACGAGGCCGAGGAACGGCCACACGTAGAACACCGCGAGGAACGCCGACGGGACGACGACCAGCGCGACCCGCGCCGCGACCGGCAGTGCGATGCCCGCCGGGAGGCGCGTCAGCGAAGGACGATCTGGGTCCACTCGTCCAACCAGGCCTCACGGTTCGTCTCGATGTCCTCGGGCGCCACCGTCAGCGGGGTGTCGACGACCTCGGCGAACTCGACGAACTCCGGTGGCGGCGCCACGTCGGTGCGGGCAGGCCACACGAAGAGGTTGAGCGCCACCTCCTGCTGGAACTCGGCCGAGGCGAGGAAGTCCACCAACCGGCGAGCCTGCTCGGGGTGATCGGTGCCCGCCAGGACGCCGGCGAACTCGACCTGGCGGAAACACGTCTCGGTCATCACGCCGGTCGGCGCGTCGTCGCGCGGCGGGTCGGCGAAGATGACCTCGGCCGGCGGGCTGCTCGCGTAGCTGACGACGAGCGGGCGCGGACCGTCACCGCTCGACCCGCTGAAGCGCTCGTAGTACGCCGTCGTCCACGAGTCGACCACCTCGACGCCGTTGTCGCGCAGGTCGCCCCAGTAGGCCTGCCACCCGTCAGCGCCGAACTCGGCGACCGTCGCGAGCAGGAAGGCGAGGCCGGGCGACGACGTCGCCGGGTTCTGCACCGTGAGCAGGTCGGCGTAGGCGGGATCGACGAGGTCGGCGAACGTCGTCGGCGGCTCGAGGCCCTCGGCGGCGAACCACTCGAGGTCGGTGTTGATGCACACGTCGCCGAAGTCGACGGGGGTGAGCTCGCCACCGGGGACGAGCGCGGTGAGCGCCGGGTCGAGGGCGTCGATCTCGGCGCTGGTGTACGGCTCGAAGGCCGGGAGCGCTCGCGACAGCGAGGTGTTGTCGACGCCCCACATCACGTCGCCCTCGGGGTTGCCGGCGGTGAGGACGGCCTTGCTCACCATGGTGCCCGTGTCGCCCGCGATCACCAGCTCGACGTCGATCCCGGTGGATGCGGTGAACGTCGCGAGCGCGTCGTTCAGGCTCGTGCCCTCGGCGGGGAACGAGTCGTAGGTGACGAGCGTGATCGTGACGGGCTCGAGCTCGGTGCCGTCGGTCGCTCGGGTCGCGTCGGTCGCGTCGGTCGCGTCGGCCGGGGTGTCGGTGGCGTCGGTGGCGTCGGTGGCGTCGTCGCTGCACGACGCGAGGGCGAGCAGGGACACGAGCGCGAGCGCGCCCAGTCGGGTCGAGGTCGAGGTCGAGGTCGAGGTGCGGGAGTCGCGGTGGATCATGTCCGTTCCTGGGGGGTGTGCTGTGGCTGTTCGAGCGTCGGGCTCGGGTCGGGGCGGGGGACGACGACGGTGAGCACGCCGGTCGCGGTCGACACCCGCACCGAGGGGTCGACGGCGGCGTTGCTGATCCCACGGGTGCTGCCGCCGGGCAGATCGGCGTCGTCGAGCGGCCACTGCGCACCGCGCACGGCGACGCCGGTGCAGTCGCCGTGGAGTGCGACGAGCGAGAACACGGCGCCGGTGAGCAGGTCGACCGATACCTCGTGACCCGGATGCAGCACGTACAGCGTGCTGGCGCCGAGGTGCGCGGAGAGCAGCGGCACGCCGGCGAGGCCGTGGTCGCCGAGCGCTGCGACGGTGCCGAGGAGGTGATCGAACCGATCGATCCCGATCCCGCCGAACAGGACGATCTCGGTCGCACCGAGCCGTCGGGCGCGGTCGAGGGCCAGCGCGGTGTCGGTGGCGTCCTTGTCGGCCGGGTGCTGCTCGATCGGCACGCCGTGCGCGGCGGCCCACTCGGAGCCGGCGCTGCTGATGCTGTCGAGGTCGCCGACGAGGTGGGTGGGATGCAGCCCCGCCGCCAACGCCACGTCGAGTCCGCTGTCGGCGGCCACGACGACGTCGAAGCGTCGCGCGGTGGCGTCGTCGGGCGCGCGCAGGGGGCCGCCCCCGATGATCACTGCTGCAACGATGCCGTCGGCATCGGAACCCACGGTTCCCATTCCATCCCTCCGCTGGCATTATCCAGATCAGGTTCGAGGGTCGGTGGCGGTCGGCCACCCTCTCAGCCCGCCGTTCCCGCGAGCTCCCCAGGTGTGTTGTCGTACGGCGGCATCGTATCGCTGCGCGCCGTCGCTCGCTGGTGAGCGGTCAGGTCTCCGGCAACAGCACCGGGTCACCGGGGGCGTCCGCCGGTGCGGCGCCTGGCGAGGGTCGACGGCTGAGCGTCACGACGGCCGCGAGGCCGGCGATCACGAGGGCCATCCCGACCAGTTGGATCGGCCGGATCGTCTGGTCGAGGAACAGGTACGCCCACACGACCGCGAGGGCGGGCTGGGCCACCTGCAGGATGCTGATCGTGCCGACCGGCACCGTGTGTTGGGCGTACACGATGAAGCCGTGCGCCGCCGTTCCCGTCATGACGGCCAGCAACGCGATGTACGGCAACGAGTGGACCGTGATCTCGTCGAGGTTGCCGCTGAACAGCGCGAGCGGGAAGACCGTGACCGACGCGATCATCATCACCGCGCACAGGATCGCCTGCACCGACATCTCGGCGCGGAGCCGACGGCTGGTGAGCAGGTACGTTGCCCACGAGAACATCGCGCAGACGATGATCAGGTTGCCCGTCCAGGTCGCCACACCGTTGGCCGGCACATTGAAGAGCACGAGCATGAGGCCGGCGAACGAGACCATGCCGAACCAGAGCGCGCGGGTGTTGATGCGCTCCTTGAACAGCAGTGCCCCGGCCGGGACCAGGATCACCGGGGTGAGTGCCCCGATGAACTCGGCGTTGGCCACGCTGGTCTTGGTGACACCGGTGAAGAACAGGGTGATGTTCAGGCCGAACACGATGCCGGGCACGAGCGCCTTGCGCAGCTCCGCCCGGCTGATCCAGCGGTGCTCGGTGGCGCGCAGGATGGCGGTCCACAGCCCTGTGGTGAGCAGCATCCGGTAGAACGCCATCGTCGGTCCCGGGATGCCGGCCTTCTTGACGATCGTCGAGCCGAGGCTGAAGAAGACGATCGCGCCGAACATCGCCAGCAGGCCGAGCGATCGAGCCGATCGCCAGCGGGGACGGCGCGCGGTGTCGGTGGCGGGGACGCTCACGCCGACGGGTTTCGGCGCATGTCGGGATCGATGCAGATCGTCATGTCGGCCGGCACGACCGCTCGCATCGCGACCTCGGTGCGGTCGATCGCGGCAGCGAGATCGGCCATCGACATGTCGTGGTCGTACTCGACCTTGGTCGCGACGAGGAGGTCGTCGGGGCCGAGGTGCATCGCCCGGAGATGGATGATTCCGCGAACGCCCTGGCTGCCGCAGATCGCCTTCTTGCTGCCCTCGTGCACGCGTCTAGGTTGCCACAGGGAGCACGAGATGCCACCAGGCCGTCGGAGGGCCGGTGCGTCGGTGCGCCACCGGGCTCGACGAACGAGCGTTCACGGAGGGGGAGTCGGATGGCTCAGCAGGGGCAGTTGCAGGGTCGGATCGCACTGGTGTCCGGCGGCGGTCGTGGCATCGGTCGTGGGATCAGTGAACTGTTGGCCGCGGAAGGTGCCGCCGTCGCGGTGAACTACCGCAAGGACAAGGCCGCGGCCGACGAGACCGTCACCGCGATCGAGGCGGCGGGCGGCGTCGCCCGGGCATACGAGGGGTCGGTCGACGATCCTGACGCGTGTGCCTCGATGGTGGAGGCCGTGGTCGCCGATCTCGGCGGGCTCGACACGCTGGTGTGCAACGCGGGCATTGCGTCACGGGGTCGAGCGGTCGCAGACACCGATCCCGACGAGATGATCCGCGTCGTCGCGACCCACGCGTTCGGGCCGCACCACCTCTCCCGCGTCGCGATCCCGCACATGCGGGCGCGGGCCGTGTCGCACGGTCGGGGCGACATCGTGATGATCTCGTCGGTGGCGACGTCGTCGATGGGCGCAAACGGCGCGCCGTACAACATGGGCAAGGCGGCCATGGAGGCGCTCGCGTTCACGCTCGCCAAGGAGGAACGACCGCACGGCATCCACGTCAACGTGGTTGCCCCGGGCCTGGTCGAGACCGACATGGGTGTGCGGCTCGCCCGTGCCTTCACCGGCAATCGCGACATGCCCGACCTCCGCGCGCTCGACGCGAGCTCGCCGTTCGGACGCGTGTGCCAGCCGCTCGACGTCGCCAACGTGGTGCTGTGGCTGTGCAGCCCCGGGTCGGGCTACGTCACCGGGCAGCGCATCGAGTGCAACGGCGGCGGCAGCTGACGAGCCACCAGCCCGGGGGAACTCATCCCGGCCCCAGAATGCACCCGGGCTGCGCCCGACATCCCGACGGACCCTGCCGGTAGCCTGCTCGTCGTGAGCCCCCTCGCTTCCGAGACCGACACGTCCACCGGCAATCTCATCATCACGGTGAGCGCCGAGGCCCAGGCAGAGCTGGTGCAGCTGCGCGACGACGAGCCCGACGGCGATCGCCTCGGTCTGCGGTTGGAGATCGTGAGCGGTGCCGGCGAGGACTTCCGCTACGACCTCAGCTTCGACGTGGTCACCAAGGCGGCGTTCAGCGACGAGGTCCGCACGCACACCGGCACCGACGGATCGACCCTGAAGGTGATCATCCCGGCGAAGGACGTCGACTCGCTGCAGGGCGCGGTGCTCGATCGCAGCGAGAGCCAGGGGCTCGTCATCCGCAACCCGAACAAGCCGCAGGTGCCGACGATCGAGGGCCTCACCCGCGACGACGCGCTGAGCGCCGAGGTCGAAGCCGTGGTGGCCGGTGAGGTCAACCCTGCGTTGGCCGCGCACGGCGGGTTCGTCACCTACGTCGGCCACGACGGCGAGGGCACCGCCTACCTCACCATGGGCGGTGGGTGCCACGGGTGCTCGATGAGCCGCATGACGATGCTCGACGGCGTGCAGACCATGCTCGTCGAACAGGTCTCCGGCATCGAGCGGGTCAAGGACCTCACCGACCACGCGAGCGGCGAGAACCCCTTCTACCGCTGACCGAGGGTCAGCGCGGGGCGCGGACCTCGACGGTGACGGCGGTGGGGTCGGCGGCGATCTGCTCGGGCGTGTAGCGCACCTCGCGCAGCGAACCCGTGGCGTACACGTCGCGCTGCGATGTGAAGTCCTCCGAGCGGTTGTCGTCGGGCTGGCCGTAGGTGAGCACCGCCCGGGCGGTCGGACCGTCCGGGCCGTAGGCCACCACCATCATGAAGCTGTTGCCGGTGGTCACCGGGTAGCGACCGCCGCGCACCGAGAGCACCTCGTCGCGGTCGCCGCGCTCGCCGGTGGGGCCCGCCGTGATCGCACCGGAGCAGCACCCGCCGCTGCTCGCCGTGCCGTCGGTGTTGGTGCCACCGGGGAGACCGATCGCGGTCGCGACGTCGCGGCCGTCGACCTGCAGGTCGCCGAGCGCGACGTCGAGCGGGATGTCGCGGGCGAGCAACGCCTTGGCCGCGATCCCGAGGTTCTGCAACAGATCGACGTCGCGAGCATCGTTGACGGTGTTCGGGGTGCCGACGGGGTCGGTCGGGTCGAACGGGGTGCGGTACAGCGCGCCCGCATCGGAGCGATCGGCGCCGGAGAACAGTGCGAGGTACTCGCGCCACAGCACTGCGCCGCGGGCGTCTGTCGTGTATCGGCCGTCCCACGCGGCGAGCACGGCACATGCCGGCGCCACGTCGTACGGCTTGCCGTCCACCAGCACGAGGGTGGTGCGGGCGCACGCCGTGAGCACGCCGGGCAGCAGCAGTTCGGCGTGGAGCGATCGCTGCGACATGATCGCCGACTCGACCTCGGCGGCCGAGAACTTCCCGTCGTCGCCGCGCACCGCCGGGTCGGCGAGCAGCACTGCGTTCATCCGAGTGCGCGCCGACTGCGGCACGGCTTCGGGCCCCGTGAGCGGGGAGAACCCGGTGAGCAGTTGCGCCGGGTTGGCCAGCCAGTGCGAGTCGTTCGCGTTGAACACGTAGTCGGCGCGTTCGAGCTGCGGTTGCTGCGAGAACGGGAGGATGCCCGGCCGGGTCGCCTCGGGGTCGTCGACCCATTCGTTCGCCGGGTTCGACCCGTCGAGCAGCACGGCCCCGTTCTGGTCGACGAGCGATGCCGTCGATCCCTCCGTCGCCACGGCGGCCTGCCAGCCGGCGATCGCCTCGGGGGACAGGTTCGGTGTGGCCGCAGCGTCGGTGTACCAGGCGCGGCCGTCGGCGGACGTGGCGATGGTGTTCACCCACGGGATCGCGTTGGCGGTGCGGTGCACGTCGATGAACTCGTCGAGGCTCTGCGCTCTCGCCATGCCGAAGAACTGGCGGAGGATGTCCGCGTTCTCGAGGTTCGCATCGCGGTAGGTGTACGCCTTCTCCGCGGTCCAGCCGAACGGGAGCTCGATCATCGGGCCGTAGTGGCTGGCCCACATCGTGCGGGTGACCTCCTCGATCGACCCGTCGTCCTGGAGCACCTCGACGGTGATGTCGGTGGACGTCATCGCCCGCGTGGTGTCGCCGTACAGGTAGCTGGTGGGGTCGCCGGGCACGAGGTTCAGCTCGTAGAGCGTCATCCGGTTGCCGGCCGACACCGTGTGCGTCCAGGCGACGTGCTCGTTGAAGCCGATCAGCACGCCCGGCACACCCGAGAGCGTGGCGCCGTACACGTTCATCGTGGCGTCACCGGTGAGCGTGAGCTGGCTCTCCCACAGGCGCCGCTCGCCCTCCCACGGGAAGTGCGGGTTGGCGAGGAGGATGCCCCCGCCGGTCTCGCTGAGCTCGCTGCCGATCGCCCACCCGTTGGATCCGATGCTCGTGGTGGTGGTGCTGTCGGCCGGCGCTTCCGGTTCGGCCGGTTCGGCCGGGACGGTCGCCGGTGCGGTGTCGGGTGTGGCCTCGGGTGCCGGGGGCTGCGCTGCGGCGATCGGGCCGATGAGCACGCCGCTCGACGCGAACAGCAGCACGTCGTTCAGGTAGGCGTAGAGGTCGGTGATGGTGATCGGCTGCACCCACGGCTCGCCGGCACACCAACCGTTCGGGCCTCCGTCACCCGATGCGTCGTCGAGTTCGGCGTCGAAGCCGTCGACGTAGCCCTCGACGAACTCGGCGAGCTCCGCAGGCTGGTCGGCGAAGCGCTCGTCAGCGGTGTCGTGCAGGGCGAGGTGTCGGTAGGCGAGGTCGCTGTCGACGTTCGCGTCGTCCTCGCCGGGCCCGAACCACTTGGCGCGCTCGCCGCGCACCTTGATCACCTGTTCGATGAGCGTGCACGCGCGGTCCTGTGCGAAGGCGTAACCCTGACCGAAGCCGAGGCTGCCCCAGTCGTCGGCGACGATGTGCGGTACGCCGTACTCGGTGCGCGTGATCGAGGCGACGTAGCCGGCGAACTCGGTCGTGGTGGGCGCCGCGGTCTCCGGGGGTGCCTCGGTGGTCGCCGGTGCGATGTCGTCCACCACAGCGGTGGCCGTCGGTGCCGTCGCCGCGTCGTCGCCGCTGCACGCGGCGAGCCCGAGCGCAGCGACCACCGCGACGGCGGTGAGGGCCCTGCCTCCGCGGCCCGTGCGGTGCTCCTGGTGTGGTCGCATCGTCTCCGTCTCCCCATGCCCGTCCGCGTCCCGGCTACGGCTCCGGCCGACCCGTTCCGCGGCCGTGTCAACGGTAGGGCTCCGGCTCGGACCGGTGTCGGATCAGAGGGATAGTGTCCCGCGCATGTCAGGCATCGTGAGCTACGGGACGTACGTGCCCTACTGGCGACTCCAGCGCACCGCCATCACGGGTGCGCTCGGCAGTGGCGGCGGCAAGGGCACGCGCAGCGTCGCGAGCTACGACGAGGACACCACCTCGATGGGTGTCGAGGCCGCTCGACGGGCGATGGCCTGGGCGCCCGACGGCCGCGTGCCCTCCGTGGTCGCGTTCGCCACGACCGTGCCCGCGTACCTCGACAAGACCAACGCCACCGCGATCCACGCCGCGCTCGCACTGCCGTCGTCGGCCGGCGCCATCGACTCGGTGGGCTCGGTCCGCTCGGCGAGCGGGGCGATCATGATCGCCGGGCTCCGCGACGGGCTCGCCGTGCTGTCCGACATCCGCACCGGCCTGCCGGGCGGCGCCGACGAGTCCGCCGGTGGCGACGCCGCCGTTGCGCTCCTGATGGGCGACGACGATCAGTCCATCGCCGTCGACATCGGTGGTGCCGATGCGACGGCCGAGTTCGTCGACCGTTGGCGTGTGCCGGGAGAGGCGACCTCCAAGCAGTGGGAGGAGCGCTTCGGCGAGTACGCCTACCTGCCGCTCGTCGAGCAGTCCGTCACCGACGCGCTGAAGTCGGCCGGCCTCACCATCACCGAGATCGACCACGTGATCGTCACCGGCCTGCACACCCGTGCGGTCGCCGCGGCACGCAAGGCGATCGGCGCCCGTCCCGACGCGATCGTCGACGACCTGGCCGGCACGGTCGGCAACACCGGTGCCGCCCACGCGGGACTGTTGCTGTGCGACGTGCTCGATCGCGCGAAGGCGGGCGACACCATCGCGGTCGTCACGCTCGCCGACGGCTGCAACACGTGGCTGTTGAAGGTCACCGATCGCATCGGCAGCCGTCGGCCGGTACAGACGGTCCGCGAGCAGTTGGCCGTGTGCAACGACGGCCTCGCCTACGCGAGCTTCCTCACCTGGCGCGGTCTGCTGCACCGCGAGCCGCCGCGCCGCCCCGAGCCCGATCGGCCGGCGGCGCCGCCGTCGCTGCGTTCCAACAGTTGGAAGTACGGGCTGTTCGGTTCCCGCGACGAGGCGGGGTTCGTCCACCTGCCGCCCGCCCGGGTCTCGATGGAGAGCGGTGCGATCGACCGGATGGAGCTCGTCCGCATGGCCGACGTCCGGGCGACCATCGCCACGTTCACCGTCGACCGGTTGGCGTTCAGCCTGAGCCCGCCGGTCGTCGCCGCGGTGATCGATTTCGATGGCGGTGGCCGGTTCCAGTGCGAGCTCACCGACGTCGATCCGAGCGCCGTGAAGATCGGCGATCGGGTGGAGATGACGTTCCGTCGCCTCTACACCCAGGACGGGATCCACAACTACTTCTGGAAGGCCAAGCCGGCCGGACCCGTCGCCGGCTGACCACGACCGGCCCCCCACACACGCACACACGTACGCACGCACAGGAACGAGACGAGGAGCACTCATGGCATCGCACGGCATCCGCGACAAGGTGGCCATCATCGGGATGGGCTGCACGAAGTTCGGTGAGCACTGGGACAAGAGCGCCGACGACATGTTGATCGAGTCGTCGCAGGCGGCGCTCGCCGACGCCGGCATCACCCTCGACGACGTCGATGCGTTCTGGCTCGGCACGATGGGCTCCGGACTCTCCGGCCTCACCCTCAGCCGGCCGCTCAAGATCCAGCACAAGCCCGTCACCCACGTCGAGAACTTCTGCGCAACGGGCAGCGAGGCGTTCCGCAACGCCTGTTACGCGGTCGCCAGCGGCGCCTACGACATCGCGATGGCGATCGGCGTCGAGAAGTTGAAGGACAGCGGCTACTCGGGTCTCGTCGTCGGCTCGCCGGCCAACGACGGCACGTCGGCCACCGTCACTGCCCCGGCGTCGTTCAGCCTCCTCGCCCCGGCCTACGCCAAGAAGTACGGCGTCGACGACCAGGAACTGAAGGACGTCCTCACCCGCATCGCGTGGAAGAACCACAAGAACGGGGCGCTGAACCCGCGCGCGCAGTTCCGCAAGGAGGTGCCGATGGAGACCATCGCGTGCAGCCCGATCGTCGCCGGTCCGCTCGGCATCTTCGACTGCAGCGGCGTGAGCGACGGCTCGGCTGCGGCGATCATCGTCCGGGCAGAGGACGCCCACAAGTACTGCGACAACCCGCTGTACGTGAAGGCGCTGTCGTTCGTGGCCGGCCCGGCCAGCGGCCCGATCGATCCCTCGTACGACTACACGTCCTTCGACGAAGTGGTGCACTCGGCGACCGACGCCTACGCACAGGCCGGCATCACGAACCCGATCGCCGAGCTCGCCATGGCCGAGGTGCACGACTGCTTCACGCCCACCGAACTGGTGCTGATGGAGGACCTCGGCTTCGCCGAGCGCGGGATGGGCTGGAAGGAGGTGCTCGCCGGCACCTACGACCTCGACGGCGAACTGCCGGTGAACCCCGACGGCGGCCTGAAGTCCTTCGGCCACCCGATCGGCGCCTCCGGTCTGCGGATGCTGTTCGAGTGCTGGCTCCAACTCCGCGGCCTCGCTGGCGATCGCCAGATCGCGAGCATCGCCGCGGGCAAGACGAAGGCGCTCACGCACAACCTGGGCGGTGGCCCGGGCGCGTGCGTCAGCTTCGTCAGCGTGGTGGGCTCGGAGCTCGACTGAGGCCGGGCCCCGCCTCGTCCGCGTCCGCCGCTCGTGTCGGCGCCGGCATCGTCGGGCTCGGCATCGTCGGGCGCGGCATCGTCCGGCGCGGCATCGTCGGCGCGCTCGCCGTGGTGCTCCTGGTCGGGTGCGGCAGCAACGACTCGGCGCCGGTGGAGTTGATGGTCGAGGCCGAGCGCATCGCCGAGCTCGACGGGCCCGATGGCTGGGCGCCTGTCGTGCCCGAGCAGCTCACCGATGGCCAGTACCTGCGCGACGTCGACGGTCGCACGTTGATCTTCGCGGGCGACGTCGATGCCGGGGGCGACGTCGCCGCACTGAACGCGGGCACCGCCTGGCGATCACCGGTGCTGGTCGGCGCCGATGCGATCGCCGAAGCGTGCGCGGTCGTGCCGGCGTTCGCCGAGGCGTCCGGATTCGCCGGAGCGGTCACCGAGGACGATCTCGCCGATTGTCGGGCGTTGCCCGACGACCCACAGCTCCGCACCGGCTTCGTCGCGTCGTTCGCGGACCTCGTGGTGCCACAGGGCGGGGGCAACCGCAGCTTCGGTGCGGGGGTGCTGCTCGACGACGACGGGAGCATCACCGTGGTGGTGACCGTCGCCTTCGGACTCGACCGCTGACGGCCCGCGCCCGGTTCAGCGACCGTCAGCGGGCGAGGCGGGCGACGAAGTCGACGATCGCGTACGCGACGCTGTCGCGCTCGCCGTCGAGCGTGGCGACGTGCCCGCTCGTGGCGAGGCGGAGCCGCTCGACCGGACCACCGAGCGCCGACGCGACGATGTCGGAGCTCGCCGGGTCGACCACGTCGTCGTTCGCGCTCGTGACGATGAGCACCGGCACGTCGACCGCAGCGAGATCGACCGTGGCGAGGCCCTCGTGCATCGCGAGCAGCGCCTCGATCGGCAGCGACTCGTAGGCGACCTCGCCCACGGTCGACGGGCCGACGTCGATCGTCGTCGTGCCCCGCGAGCGGCGCCACTCGAGGCCGTCGATCGCGTCGGGATCGGCGGCGAGCGGGTTGATCACGACGGCGCCCAGCACCCGTCCCTCCGACGCCAGGACCAACGCCAGCACGGCGCCCATCGACTGGCCCACCACGACGTCCGCATCCCACTCGCGGGTTGCCTCCACCCAGTCGTCCCAGGTGACGTCGACCAGATCGAGCGGGTCGCTGCCGTGGCCCGGCAGGGTGGGTGCGAACGCGGTGTGGTCGGCGGAGGCGAGGTGTCCGACGAGCGGCCACATCGTGGCGCCCGTGCCGCCGAGGCCGTGGAGGCAGAGGACGCGGGCCATCGTGTGGTCGTCGATCCTCAGCCGAGGGCGCGGAGGATGTCGCGCAGGACGTCGATGGGCTCCTCGAGGCCGACCGAGATGCGCAGCATGCCGGCCGTGACGCCGACGTGAGCCGCCTCGTCCGGCGTCAGGCTCGCGTGCGTGGTGGTGGCCGGGTGGCACACCAGCGTCTCGGGTCCACCGAGCGACGTCGCGCGGTGCAGGAGCTTCACGTTCGCGAGGAAGCATTCTGCAGCAGGTTGTCCGCCGGCGAGCTCGATCGCGACCAGCGTGCCGCCGTGGCGCATCTGCCGCTTGGCGAGATCGCTCTGCGGGTGGCTCGGGAGCCCGGGATAGTGAACCGCCGACACCTCGGGGTGGTCGAGCAGCGATTCGGCGAGGTAGAGCGCGCTGTCGGCCTGATGGGTCGTCCGCACCGACAGGGTGCGGATGCCGCGCAGGCCGTTGAGTGCGTCGTACGGCGAGGGGGTGGCACCGTGGAGCACCGAGTACGACCAGATCGCGTCGATGTAGTCCTTCTCGCCGGCGACCACGCCGAGCGTCGCGTCGTTGTGGCCGGCGATGCCCTTGGTGGCGGAGTGCAGCACGAGGTGCACGCCGTGGTCGAGCGGTCGCTGGCCGAGTGGGGTGGCGAGGGTGGAGTCGACCACGGTGACCGGCCCGCGCAGCGCGCCGAGCTCGTCGAGATCGACGAGGTCGAGCCGCGGGTTCGACGGGGTCTCGGCGAGGACGAGCATCGTCTTGCCCGGTCGCACCGCCTCGGCGAACGCGCCGGGCACGTGGCCGTCGACGAAGGTGGTCTCGATCCCGAATCTGGCGCACGGGCCCTGCAGGAAGGCGAGCGTGCCCGCGTACAGCTGCCGCTGGGCGACGATGTGGTCGCCGGCCGAGCACATCGAGAGCACCACGCTGGCGATGGCACCCATGCCGGAACCGAACGCGATCGCGTCTTCCGCGCCCTCGAGGGTGGCGATCGCCTCTTCGAACGAACGCACGGTGGGGTTGCCGTACCGGCTGTAGAACTCGGCGGCCCGCGTGCCGGTGGCACGCCGCCGGGCGTCGACGAGGCTCTCGCTCTCCCACACCGTCGACGCCCACAGCGCCGGCGCGAGCGAGCTACCGCTGGCGCCTCGCCCGGAGGTGATGGCCTGGGTGGCGGGCTGGTGCGGCTCTGTCACGCCGCCCAGGCTAGGGGAGCGTGGCGTCGGCCGCCGAACGACCGCACCGACGACCAGCCGACGACCAGCCGACGACCGCGCCGACGACCGCACCGGCGACCGCGTGGGGAGAAGCACGGGACGATTCGTCGCGACGTCGGGCCCTACCATCGGCACCATGAGCACCGATCTCGGGTCCATGTACCGGTCAGCCCGCCAACGCATCACCGTCATCGTCGACGACCAGGTGGCCGACGTGAGGGTCGCGGCCACGCCGGCGTGGGACGTGCACGACGTGATCGCCCACCTCGCCGGCATCGCCGAGGACGCGGTCACCGGCAACATGGAGGGCGTGACCACGGACCCCTGGACCGCCGCCCAGGTGGAACGGGCGAAGGGTCGCCCGATCGCGGACCTGCTGGCGCAGTGGGACGAGCACGCTCCCGCCGTGGAGGCCGTGCTGTCGAGCCCGGAGGGCGCCGCCGTCGCCGCGGCGGTGATCGACATCCACACCCACGAGTGCGATCTGTTGACCGCGCTCGGTCGACCGATCAGCGTCCCGACGGACACGCTCGCCTGGCTCGGCGGCGTGCTGCGCTCCGGGTTCGCTGGTGCCGTCGCCGCAGCCGGGTTGCCGCCGGTGGAGGCGTCGGCCGACGACATCGAGGTGTTCCGCGGCCGGCTCGGCCGTCGCACCCGCGACGAGGTTCGGGCGTACGGCTGGTCGGCCGACCCCGAGCCGTACCTCGAGCACTGGTTCGTGTTCGGCGTGGCCGAGCAGCCGCTGGGCGAACGAGTGGTGTCGTGATCGGGCGGCTCGACGAGGTGGTGATCGACTGCCACGATCCCGCCAAGCTGTCCGAGTTCTGGTTGGCGGTGCTCGGCGGTCGCGTGGTGCGGCAGAGCCACGAGTGGGTGGCGCTCCACCCGCCACACGGCGTGACCGTGTCGTTCCAGGAGGTACCCGAGCCGAAGATGGTGAAGAACCGGGTGCACCTCGACGTCGACGTCGCCGATCTCGAGGTGGCGACCGAGGCCGCCGAGGCACTCGGCGCGACTCGCCTCGGCGAGATCCGATGGGACGAGCTCGGTGGCTTCCAGGTGATGGCCGACCCCGAGGGCAACGAGTTCTGCCTGATCCTCGGCGCCACCCCCATCGCCTGACCTTCGTGCGCCAGATGCGCAACCACGACGCAGATCGCTCACGAACGGTCAGCGGGGGCCGCGGAGGAGGCGGCCGGGCAGAGCGCCGGTGAACTCGTCGTCGGCGACGGTCTGCTCGCCGGCCACGAACGTCGCCCGATACCCGCTCGCCTTCTGCACGAGCCGACGACCGTTGGCTGGCAGGTCGAAGGCCATGCGCGGTGGTCCGAAGCTCAACCGTTCGTAGTCGATCACGTTGAGATCGGCCCGCAGCCCGGGTGCCACGAGACCGCGATCGCCGAGGCCGTACAGCTGCGCGGTCTGCTGCGTCTGACGGTGCACCACGTACTCCAGCGGCAGCCGGGGCCCGCGGGTGCGGTCGCGGGTCCAGTGGGTGAGCATGAACGTGGGCGTGCCGCCGTCGCAGATTGCGCCGCAGTGGGCGCCCGCGTCGCTCAACCCCATGCGGGTGTGCGGGTGCAGCGTCGCCTCGTACGTCATCGACAGGTCGCCGTATGCGTAGTTGAAGAACGGCGCGTACAGCATGCCGTTGCCGTCGTGGGCGAGCAGTTGGTCGAGCACCAGCTCCATCGGCGGCATCCCCGTGCGAGCCGCGAGCGCGGCGACCGACTGGTCAGCGCTCGGTTCGTAGTCGATGTCGCCGTCGGCGACCGGCCAGATGCGGCCAAGGTTGTCGAGCACCACCTTGGCGAACAGGCCCTCGTCATCGGGCACGTCGTCGACGATCCGCCGGCGCCGTTCGGGGTCGGCGAGGGCGGCCAGACGTTCGGGCATCGGCAGGTGCGCGACCTCGGCGTACGCGGGGTGGAAGAGCAACGGGTGGACGCTGCCGTGGAGGCAGTAGAGGATGCCGATCGTGCGTCCGGCGACCTGGGCGTGGATCGGCAGCCCGTCGGCCTGGGCCTCGTCGAGCAACCGCAACACCTCGCGCCACACCTCCGGTGCCTGGTCGGGCTGGTTGAGGTTGACGCTGACGGGGTGACCGGTCACGGCCGCGAGTTCGCGCATCCACGGCCACTCGGCGACGGGCAGGATCGCGTGCTCGGGGGCGAACTGGAACACCCCGTGGCCCGCTCGTCGGATCGCCGCGCCGATGCCGAGCAGTTCCCTCGCATCGGCGTTGGTGCCGGGGACGAGCTCGCCGTCCTTCGACCGGTGCAGCGGGGTGCGGCTCGTCGAGAAGCCGAGTGCACCGGCCCGGAGCGCGGCCTCCACCTGGACGGCCATCTCGGCGATGTCGGCGTCGGTCGCGGTCTCGTTGGCCGCGCCCCGTTCGCCCATCACGTACGCACGCAGCGGTCCGTGGGCGATCTGCGAGCCGACGTCGATCACGAGCTGCTTCGCGGCGAGGGCGTCGAGGTACTCGGGGTAGGTGGTCCACTCCCACGTGATGCCCTCGGTCATCGCGCTG
>JBILUM010000222.1:0-5208 GCA_044370995.1 Ilumatobacteraceae bacterium
CCCCGGGCGGGTGCGTGTGGGCCCGGCCGGGCGGCGGGGCGGGCGGCGCGCCCGCGCTGAGCGCCGGTGGCGAGCGACCAGGTGCCGTCGCGACCGATGCCGATGGGGGTGATGCGGTACCTCGACGGATCCGCAGCGCGCAGCACGTGCGCTGCCGTGGTGCAGCTGACGTCGTGCTCAGCCGACTGACCGCCGAACAGCACGATCAGGTCGATGCGATCGTCGGGACCTGCGGCGGACGGGTCGTGCTGGGGATCCGGGCTGCTCATGACGGCCCGACGGTACCGTGTGGCCCGATGCGATTCCGGGCAAGCGACGTTGCACGAGACACGGGTGGACGCCTCGTCGGACCCGACGTGGCGATCGAGGGCGTGTCGTTCGATTCGCGCTCGGTCGTGCCGGGGCAGTTGTTCGTGCCCCTCGTCGACCAGCGCGACGGCCACGACTTCATCGAATCGGCCGTCGGCCGCGGCGCCCCCGCCTACCTCACGTCGAAGCCCATCTGGCCCGGCACGCCGGGCACCGCGATCGAAGTGCCCGACACGCTGCAGGCGCTCATGCGGCTCGCCGCGGCTCGCCGCGATCGTTCGACCGCGACGGTGGTCGGCATCACCGGTTCGGTCGGCAAGACCAGCACGAAGGACCTCGCGTGGGCGGCGCTCGCCGCCAGTCGACGCACCTGGGCG
The DNA here is from genome assembly GCA_044370995.1 of Ilumatobacteraceae bacterium. Taxonomy (GTDB): domain Bacteria; phylum Actinomycetota; class Acidimicrobiia; order Acidimicrobiales; family Ilumatobacteraceae; genus VFMC01. The sequence goes on from JBILUM010000222.1 coordinate 687, forward strand.
AACGAACGCAGCTTCAACAACGACCAGGGGCTGCCCACCACCATCCTCAACGCCCCCGACGACACCGAGGTGATGGTGCTCGAGATGGGCATGCGCGGCTTCGGCGAGATCACCCGCCTGGCCGACATCGCCCGACCGTCGATCGGCATCGTCACCAGGGTCGCCGAGGCGCACAGCGACCGGGTCGGTGGCATCGAGGGTGTCGCCCGCGCCAAGAGCGAGCTCGTACTGGCGCTGCCGCCCGACGGCGTCGCGATCCTCAACGCCGACGACCCGAGGGTCGCGGCGATGGCGCGTCGGTCGGCCGCAGCGGTGCTGCTCTACGGCGAGACCCAGGGATCGCACGTGCGGGTCCGCTCGGTGGTGCTCGACCATCTGGCGCGGCCGTCGTTCGCCGCCGACACGCCGTGGGGTGAGGTCTACGTGCGGCTCGGCGTCAGCGGCCGGCACATGGTGAGCAATGCGGCCGCAGCGCTCGCCTGCGTGGGTGCCGTCGGCGGCGATCTCGACGCCGCTGTCGAGGCCTTGGGCCAGGTGCGGCTCACGGCCATGCGGATGGACGTCGTGCGCCTGCGCTCGGGCGCGACCGTGATCGACGACTCCTACAACGCCAACCCCACCTCGATGCGCGCCGCGATCGACGCCCTCGCCGCGGTGCCGGCCAGCCGCCGCTTGGCCGTACTCGGGCTGATGGCCGAGATCTCCGACCCCGAACGCGAACACCGGGGTATCCACGCCTATGCGGCCGAGCGTGGGGTGGAGGTGCTGGCCGTCGCGACCGATCTCTACGGGGTGACGCCGCTGCCAGACGCCGCTGCCGCCGTCGAGGCGGTGGGGGTGCTGGGCGAGGGCGACGCCGTGCTCGTCAAGGGCAGTCGCGTCGCGGGGCTCGAGCGGGTCGCCGCCGTGCTCATCGACAGCTGACGGCGCGCACGAAGTCGTCGCGATCTGCCCGGTACGGCTCCGACTCGCGCGGCCAGTGCACGACCACGTCGGTCGCGCCCGCCTCCTCGTAGCGGCCCAGCATGTCGCGGAAGGCCTCGACGCTGTCGACGCACGGGTCGAGCTGCGGACCGGTGAGCCCGATCCGTTCGATCGAGTCGGGGTCGCGGCCGAGCTCGTGGCATGCCTCCTCGAGCAACGTCACCTGGTCGGCGACGATGCGTGACCCGGCGACAGGATCGACGTGTTCGGCCCCGCTGAGGTCGCCGTAGGTGACCCACGAGGTGCCGTGCGCGGCAGCGACGCGCATGCCGCGCGGGCCGGCGGCCGCGACGGCGAACGGCACTCGCGGCTGCTGCACACATCCGGGGTGGTTGCGGGCCTCGGTGGCCGAGTAGTACGCCCCCGTGATGCTGACGGCAGGTTCGCGCAGCAGCACGTCGAGCTGGTCGACGAACTCGACGAACCGCTCGGTGCGCTCCCGTCGCGACCAGGGCGGGGTGCCGAGGATGGAGGCGTCGTAGCCGACGCTCCCGGCGCCGAGGCCGAGGGTGAGCCGCCCGCCGGCCAGGTCGTCGAGACTCATGATCTCCTTGGCGAACGGCACGGGATGTCGGTAGTTCGGCGAGGCGACCAGCACGCCGAGCCTGATCGAGGTGGTGACGAGCGCTGCAGCCGCGAGTGTTGGCACGGCACCGAACCACGGGCCGTCGCGCAGGTCGCGCCACGACAGGTGGTCGTAGGTCCAGGCGTGGTCGAAGCCCAGCGCTTCGCTGCACCGCCACTGCTCGGCGGCGACCGCCCAGCGGTGTTCGGGGAGGATCACGACACCCACCTTGACTGCGCTCGACCGATCCATCGACCGAGTGTGGAGCGCGAACCGCCGACGTGCCACACCCAGGGTCCACACCTCGACGGGATCCTGAACCCGCCGAACCTCGTACCCGGCGCGTTCGGAACGACTGCTCGGTCGTCCGCCCCGGATGGTTGATCCCTGGTCATGGGAGCGGACGATCACCAGCGTGGTGGTCAGCGGAGCAGGACATGGCGCGGGGGGCCTGCCGTCGGACGCGTCCGCGCTGCTCGATGCGCTCGCCGACGTGGTCATGGCGATCGATACCGATGCGCGCCTGGTCTACGTCAACCAGGCCGCGGAGATGTACGGCTGGGACCGCAGCGCGTGGATCGGTCGCAGCGCGTTCGATCTGATCCACCCCGACGACCTCGCGATCGCGGCATCGGCCCAGGAGACGATGCAGTCCAAGACCATCGGCACGCCGATCGAGATCCGCATCATCGACCCCCGTGGCACCTGGCGCCTGTTCGAGGTCGTGGGCAGCAACCACCTCGACGACGACCTCGGCGTGATGGTGCTGGCCTGCCGCGACATCAGCGAACGCCGCCGCTGGGAGGTCGCGGCGGGCGACATCCCACGCTTCCAGGCGGTCGTCCAGCACTCGACCGCGATCACGATGCTGGTCGACGCGGACGGCCGGGTGCACTCGGCCTCGGCGGCGCTGACCCGGCTGACGGGGCTCGACCCGGAACGGGTCCTCGGCGGGCGGCTCTCGCTGCTCGCCGCCCCCGGCCACGAAGCGTTGCTCGACCGCGTGCTCCAGCGGCGACCGGGACAGGCGACGACCTCGTCGGTCGAGGTGCCGGTCGGGCTCGTCGCCGGCGGTGCACGCCCGTTCCGCTTCGAGGTGGTCGATCTGCGTGACGACCCCGTCGTGCAGGGGTACGTGGTCACCGCCTACGACGTCAGCGAGCTGCACTCGGCGCGCGACGCGCTGCAACAGCTCGCGACGCACGATGCGCTGACGGGTCTGCCGAACCGGATCGCGCTGACGAACGCGATCGGCGACGCGCTCGTGCGACGGGGCGACACCGACCAGGTCGGCCTGCTGTTCGTCGATCTCGACCGCTTCAAGCCGGTGAACGACCTGTTCGGCCACGACGCCGGCGACGAGTTGCTGATCGCCGTCTCCGCCCGGCTCCGCAGCCTGGTGCGGTCGAGCGACACCGTCGGACGCATCGGTGGCGACGAGTTCGTCGTGCTCGCGCCGGGTCTGGTGTCGCGTTCGTCGATCGAGGAGCTCGGCCGCCGTGCCGAACAGGCCGTCGCCGAACCGTTCGCGCTGCGCAGCGGCGTGGCCTCGATCTCGGCCTCGGTCGGCGTGTCGTACTCGGACGCGGCATCCACGGTGGGGTCGCTGCTCGCCGAGGCGGATCAGGCGATGTACCAGATCAAGGCGGCCCGCCGCAGCGGAGCGGTCCCACGAGTGCGTCGTTGGACCGAGCGTCGAGAACTCGCCGGCATGCTCCGCGGGGCGATCGAGCGCCGTGAGATGGTGGCCCATCTGCAACCGGTGGTGAGCGTCGCCGATGGCACGCTCCGCGGCTTCGAGGCCCTCGTGCGATGGCACCATCCGAGTGGACGGGTGCTCGGTCCGGCCGACTTCCTCGACGTCGCGTTCGAAGCGGGCGTCGGCACACAGATCGACCGCTCGATCGCCGATCAGGCCTGCGGACTGCTCGCCCGGCTGCAGCCCCTCCTGCCGGATGCCTGGGTGAGCGTGAACATGAGCGCTCACGACCTGGTCGACCCGGACATCGTCGGCATGGTCAGCGACACCCTCACCCGTCATGGGCTCACACCCGATCGGCTGCTGGTCGAGGTGACCGAACAGGCCACGCTCGAACTGCCCGGCCTGCGTGAACAGGCGTCACCCCAGGTGACGCTGCGCGAGCTGGCACACCTCGGCGTGCGGATCGCGCTCGACGACTTCGGGACCGGCTATTCCTCGCTCACCCACCTCCGGAAGCTGAAGGTGCACACGATCAAGATCGACCGGTCGTTCGTGAACGGCATCGTCACCGACACCACCGACCTCAACCTCGTGTCGGCCATCGTCAGCCTGGCGCACAGCCTGGGGCTGCACGCGGTGGCCGAGGGCGTCGAGGACCGCGAGCAACTGCTGATGCTGCGCGAGTTGGGCTGTGACAGCGCCCAGGGCTACCTGATGTCGCCCGCGATCGCGCCGGACGAGCTCGAGGCGTGGGTCTCCGCGTACGTGTCCGGCGTGCCCGTCGCCTGAGTCACTCGCCGGCGGCGATGCCCTGCTCGTCGAGCAACGACGCGTGTGCGGGCGTCGGGTTCGCCGCGTCCGAACGCTCGTCGATCGCGCGGATGTCGCACCAGTACGAGAGCCAGAGCGCCCATCCGGCACCGGCGAGGAGCACCCAGCGCGCCCCGACAGCGTCGATGACCGGACCGAACACGAGGTTGCCGAGGGGCACGGTGCCACCGAAGGCCATGAACCACAGGCTCATCACGCGACCTCGCTCGTGGTCGGCGAGGCGGCTCTGCATCACGGTCATCATCGACGTCGTGGTGCCGAAGTACGCGAAGCCGAGGAAGAAGCCGGAGATGAACGCGCCGATCGGCTCGCTCGCGATCGCGAACGCCGCGAGGCAGACGGCGAACGCCGCGAACCCCAGCCGGATGAGCCGACGCTTGTCCCAGCCGACGAACACGGTGCCGATCCCCAGACCGCCGAGGCACGCGCCGAGCCCCCAG
>JBILUM010000223.1:0-5199 GCA_044370995.1 Ilumatobacteraceae bacterium
ACTCGCCGACGAAGCGGCGCAGGCCGGACGGGCGCTTCGGTTCGGGCAGACGGTTCGGACCGCCACGCCGACGGCGCTCCTCGGCATCCGAAGCGCTCAGCCCGACGGCCGGGCCGCCGGATCGAACTCCGTCGTTCACCACGACCTCACGACACCACGTCCCGGTGACTCGCACCAGGGCCATGCGACCCCACCGCGCTCGCCTCGCCCCACACGCGATGAGAGATGAGCGCCTCTGCCGCACGCATCTCTCATCGCCGATGGTCGGGCCTCGACCGATGTGAGAGATCGGCGCGGCAGGGCCACTCATGGCTCATGTCAGGGGTGTCGCACCGGTGGGATATGGTCCGCGCCATGAGCAACGAAGTCATCCAACGCGCCACCTCCCTCGTCGACGGGTTCGATGCCCGGGTCAAGGCCGCCAGCGCCGACAGCTGGGGCAATGCCGCACCCTGCGACGGCTGGACCGCCCGCGACGTCGTCACCCACGTCGGCAACAACCTCCTCCGTCTCGGCTCGGGCCTGCAGGGCCAGGCGCCCCGCGAGATCGGCGCCGACGAGGACATCGTCGCTGCCTGGGACGAGGCCAAGACCACCTTCCTCACCGGCATCACCACCGGCGACCTCAGCACCCCGCTGCCCGGACCGTTCGGCCCGATGCCGGCCGAGCAGATGATCGGCCGCCTCGTGTGCACCGACGTGCTCGTCCACACCTGGGACCTCGCCCGCGCCACCGGCGGCGACGAGTCCCTGCCCGTCGACGCGGTCGAAGGCGCCTACTCGGGCCTCAAGCCCATGGACGCGATGATCCGCCAGCCCGGCGTGTTCGGTCCGAAGACCCCGGTGCCCGAGGGCGCCGATCTGCAGACCGAGTTCCTCTGCTTCCTCGGCCGCCCGGTCTGACCCCGCACTGATCGCGGTCTGACCCTGCACTGATCGCGGTCTGATCGCAGTCTGGTCGCGGTCTGATCCCGGCCAGATCTGGTCTGACATCACTGACCCATCACCGGTGGCGCTGACGCTGCGGCGTCCGGCGCCACCGGTACGGTGGCCGTCGTGAGACGTCCCCACCTCGCCACTGCGATCACCTGCGTGGGCCTGCTGGCCCTCGCAGCCTGCTCCACCGACCAGTCCGTCCGCTCCACGGCCGCCCGTCCGATCGACGCCGATGTCGTCGCCACCACGGCACCCGACGCCACCTCGGTCCCTGACGACACGGCAGCGCCCGTCGACTCGTCCCCACCGGACGACACCGTCGCACCCGCTGCCGGGACGATCGCCTGGGGCCCGTGCGAGGACGAGATCGTCACCGATCCCGCGTTCGACTGCGGCACGCTCGCCGTGCCCCTCGACCCGCAACAGCCCGACGGCGACACGATCGACATCGCGATGGTGCGCCACCCCGCTGCCGACCCCGCCACGCGCATCGGTGCAGTCCTGTTCAACCCCGGCGGACCCGGCGGCTCGGGCTTCGACTACATCGCCCAGGTCGGCACCACCATGGTGAGCGAGATGGGCCTCGAGGACTTCGACCTCATCGGTTTCGACCCGCGAGGCGTCGACCGTTCCAACGGCCTCCGCTGCCTCAGCGACGCCGAGGTCGACGCGACCGTCTATCTCGACTCCAGCCCCGACACACCGGAGGAACAGGCGGCCATCGACGCCGCCGACAGCCAGTTCGACGAGGCGTGCCTCGCCACCTACGGCGACACGCTCATCCAGTACTCCACCGTCAACACCGCCTACGACATGGATGCCATCCGCGCCGCGCTGGGCGACGAACAGCTCAGCTACATCGGTATCTCGTACGGCACCTACCTCGGCTCGGTGTACGCCACCCTGTTCCCCGACCGGGTGCGCGCACTGGTCCTCGACGCCGCGTTCGAACCCACCGGCGACTCGGTCGAGGAGCAGTACACCACCCAGCTCGTCGGCTTCGAAGAGGCCTTCGCCAACTGGGCAGCGTGGTGCGAGACCACCGAGTCGTGCGCGTTCCGAAATGCCGGCGGCTCCGACGTCGCCGCCGACTGGGACGCGCTCCGCATCGCCATCGACGCCACCCCCGCTCCCGCCGACGACGGCCGCCTCGCCAACCAGGCCGTGTTCGAGACCGCCACCCTCTCGGCGCTCTACAGCGAGGCCCAGTGGCCGCTGCTCGCCGAAGCGCTGCAGAGCGCACGCGACGGCGACGGCGACCAACTCTTCGGCCTGGCCGACAGCTATGTCGGCCGCGAACCCGACGGCACCTATTCCACCATCGAGCAGTCGGGCACGATCATCCGGTGCGCGAGCGGCATCGACTACGACCTGCCCGACGACCCGCAGGCCCTCGTCGACGAACTGCTCCGCCTCTCACCCCGCTTCGCCGCCGGCATCACCGTCGACGACTTCGCCGACGGCTGTGCCCCGCTGATGGCAGACGTGGCCGCGCCGTTGCTGAACTACTCCGGCGACGCACCGATCCTGGTGGTCGGCGGGCTCAACGACCCCGCCACCCCGTTCCGCTGGGCCGAGGAGATGACCGCCGCCATGGGCAGTAACGCCCGCCTGCTCACCTACACCGGTGAGGGCCACGGCCAGATGCTCAACTCCACCTGCGTGACCGATTGGGAAGCGCAGACCATCGTCGAGCTCACGCTGCCGCCGGCCGACGAGGTGTGCGATCCCGATCCGCCCGTCGAAGAGCCCGAGTGGTGGGCCGGCCTGCCTGTGCCCGACGGGGTGAGCGACACGGTGGACGCTGCCGGCGTGAACGCACTCCTGGGCCTCACGCCGTCGCTCGCGTTCTCCGAGGTGCGCAACAGCGCCCTGTCGCCCGACGAGGTGCTCGCTGCCTACGACACCGCCCTCGAGGCCGATGGCTGGTCGGTCGGCGATCGCGCCGAGCCGATCGACGGCGTGCCCCAGGGCGTCTACTTCAGCGACGACGGCGGCGTCTTCAGCGTGCTGGTGTTCGGCCCGGATGCGTTCGCGAGCCCGGAACTCGAGGGGCTCGAACAGGTGGCCGACCCCACCCAGACCCTGGTGGTGCTGCTCGCCTTCTGAGCGCCGGCCCTGGTCGGAACGTCAGGCCACGCGACTGAGGTCGGCCGGCCACTCGAGGCCGATGGCCTCCCACAGCTCCGTGCGCAGCCGATCGGCAGCGGGTGGCACCAACCGGTTGGCCACCACGACCCCTTCGATCATGTCGGCCACCACCGCGCCCCACGGTCGGCCGCGCACCTGCACCGCGACCACGGCGCCGGATGCATGGCGCCGCAGGGTGCGCTGCACACCGACCACCCGGGGCGGACACCGGAAGCCCGGGGCCACCAGCCCTCGCCGCCGCGCCTCGCGCGACAGCAGCCGAGCCGCCTGGGTGAAGTGCACCGTGGTGCCCGTGGCAGCGGCCGACGCGGGGCCGCCGGCAACACCCGCGCCGACCCCGGGGGCTGGCGTGCGGCGTGCTGCGGAGGCGGGCGAGGACATGCCTGCATCATGAACGATGGGTGTGACGCGGGGTGACCGAGCCGCACCCACCGTGGCCGTCGACGACCACCGAGCAGACGGAGACCGCCCCTGCCGACACACCGGATCGTTACGCTCGCCCCGTGGACACCCCGCCCGAGCTCACGCCCACGCAGCAGCGCCTGCTCGACCAGCTCCGTCGCGACGCAGACCCGCTCGTGTTCGACGAGGAGTTCGTCGACGACCTCGTGGCGCGGGCGGAAGCGGTCGCCGACGAGGCCAGCCGACGCCTCGGCGGCGAACGCCTCGTGGTCAGCAAGAACTTCCTCACCCAGGTGCTCGGCTGCGAGGCCAAGCACCTCCTGCCCGACTCGTTCGAGTGGACGCCCGCCAACGCACGCGGGTTCGTGTCGCACAAGGCGATCGAGCTCGGCGCCCATTGGCAGGGCGACCCCGTGCCCGAACTGCTGGTCGACGAGGCCCTCGCCCGGCTGGCCGACCAGGCCAGCTTCCAGGGCGACTTCGTCGCAGGGCTGAGCGACGGCGATCGCGCCGAACTGCGCGCCGGCGCCGTCGAGCGCGTCACCCGGTTCCTGCAGGACTTCCCCCCGCTGCCGTCGCGCGCACAACCGGTGTTCGAGGCGCGCACCCGCTGGACCCCGAAGGGCTGTGTCGAACTGGTGGGCAAGACCGATCTCGTCATCGGCAAGCCCGAGGGGCGCGTCAGCACCAAGCTCGTCATCGACTTCAAGACCGGCTGGCCGTCGCCCACGCACCGCCACGACCTCCGCTTCTACGCACTGCTCGAGACGCTCTCGCGGCGCGTGCCGCCCCGCCGGCTCGTCACCTTCTACCTCGACTCCGCCGACGCCGACATCGAAGACGTCACGCCGTCGGTGCTGGAAGCAGCGCTCGCCCGGCTCGAGGGCGCGCTCACCCGCCACGCCGAACTCACCGTCGAACAGGTCGCCCCCGTCAAGCGGGTGAGCACCTCGTGCCGTTGGTGCCCGGGCCTCGCCACGTGCGACGAGGGACGCCAGCACCTGGCGATCGTCGACGACGACGGCAGTCAGGGCTTCGACTGAGCCGACCGCAGCGGCGACCCCGACCGGGCCGACCGCCGGTCAGTTGATGACGCGCACCTCGTCGCCGATCGCGAGCCAGTCCCACACCCGCACGGCATCGTCGGGCAGCAGCCGCAGGCATCCCGCCGACTGACCGCGCATCGACACGTCGCCGACCGACTCGAGCGGCTGCAGGAACGTGCCGTCACGGCGGACGGGCACCGAGTGGAAGGCGATGCGCGCCCCCTGGAACTTGCCGTAGGTGAACGCGACGAAGTGGGTCATGTCGCTGCGTTCGCCGCTGAGCGTCGAGTAGGCCTGGAGATCCTTCGCGTACACCGGATAGGTGCCGGGATCGGGCTGGGTGACGGCACCGGTGAAGGGGAACTCGTACACCGCCCGGCCGTCCTCGCACAGCCAGGCGCGCTGACGGTCGCGGTCGACCGTCACGGCGTGCGGCGTGGTGGGGCAGAACGCCGACAGGTACGGCGAGATCTGGTCGATCGAGGTGGTCGGCGCAGAGGTGGTGGTCGGCGCGACCGTGGTCGAACCGGCCGTCGTGGCCGGCGCGACGGTCGTGGTCGGCTCGACCGTCGTCGCGGATTCCTGTGACTGCACCGCCGCGGGAGCAGCGGGAGCCTCCGCCACAGCGACCGGACCCGTCATCGAGGAGACGTCCGACCCACAC
>JBILUM010000334.1:0-4106 GCA_044370995.1 Ilumatobacteraceae bacterium
GCTGGAGGCCTTCGGCGGCACGGCGATGAACGATGCCGTGGCGCCGGTGGCAGCGACGGCCTCGGCGACGGAGTTGAACACAGGAATGCCCTCGACATCGGTGCCACCCTTGCCCGGCGTGACGCCGCCCACGACCTGGGTGCCGTATGCCTGGTTGCGCAGACCGTGGTACTTGCCCTGGCCACCGGTGAGGCCCTGGACGATCACCTTGGTGTCGGCGTTGACGAAGATGGACATGATCAGTTCCCGTTCGCGAGTGCTACGGCCGCACGAGCGGCTTCCAACATGGTGGGCTTGGAGGTGAGCTTCGACTCCGGGATGCCGGCGTTGGCCAGGATCTCGCGGCCCTGCTCGGCGTTCGTGCCGTCGAGGCGGATGACGATCGGGGCCCGCAGCTCGACGCGGCCCATGGCCTCGACGATGCCCTTGGCCACTTCCTCGCCGCGGGTGATGCCACCGAAGATGTTGATGAAGATGCTCTTCACGTTCTCGTCGAAGTTGATGACCCCGAGTGCCGCAGCCATCATGTCGGCGTTGGCGCCGCCGCCGATGTCGAGGAAGTTGGCGGCCGTGCCACCCACCTGGTTCACCACGTCGAGCGTGCTCATCGCCAGGCCGGCGCCGTTGGCGATGATGCCGACGGTGCCGTCGAGACCGATGTACTGCAGGTCGTGGGTGCGGGCGAGCTGTTCGCGCTCGTCGAGCTCCTCGGTCGCGCGGAACTCGTCCCACTCGGGGTGACGGAAGCCGGCGTTGTTGTCGAGGCTCACCTTGGCGTCGAGGGCGTGCACGCCACCGTCCGGGCGCAGGATGAGGGGGTTGATCTCGGCGAGGTCGCAGTCGCCCTCGGTGAAGCAGCGGTACAGCTTCACGAGCATGTCGGCGACACCCTCGACGGCCTCGGCATCGATCTTGGCCCGCACCGCTGCGTCGCGTGCGACGTCGAGGCTGATGCCGTCGACCGGATCGATGTGCAACAGCACGATGGCATCGGGGTTCTCGACCGCGACCGTCTCGATCTCGACGCCACCTTCGGCGCTGAGCATGAGGAGGTGCTTCTTCGCTGCACGGTCGAGCGAGTACGACGCGTAGTACTCCTTCGAGATGTCGCTCGCGTGCTCGACCCACACCCGCTTCACCAGATGGCCCTTGATGTCCATGCCGAGGATGTTCCCGGCGTGGAGGCGCACCTCGTCGGCATTGTCGGCCAGCTTGATGCCACCGGCCTTGCCACGGCCACCGACCTGCACCTGTGCCTTGACGACGACGGGATAGCCGGCCATCTCGGCCGCGGCCACGGCCTCGTCGACGGTGTAGGCGACGTCGCCGGGCGACACCGGGATGTCGTAGCGGGCGAAGTACTGCTTGCCCTGGTACTCGAACAGGTCCACTGGATCAGTCCTCTCTGGCGTCGAGCGCCGTTTCCAACCACTGTGCGATGCCCTTGAGCGATGCGCCGGGGCCGAAGATCTCGGCAACGCCCTGCTCGCGGAGCACGCGGGCATCGGCGTCGGGGATGACGCCTCCGCCGAACACCATGACGTCACCGAGGTCGCGGTTGCGCAGTTCCTCCATCACGCGAGGGAACAGCGTGAGGTGGGCGCCGCTCAGCAGCGACAGACCCACTGCGTCGACGTCCTCCTGGAGGGAGGTCTCGGCGATCTGCTCGGGCGTCTGGTGCAGCCCGGTGTAGATGACCTCGAAACCGTGGTCGCGCAACGCTCGGGTGATGGTCTTGGCTCCGCGATCGTGGCCATCGAGGCCAGGCTTCGCGACGACGACTCGATACGTGCGCTTCACGAGTGGTGGACCCTAGGCCGTCGAGCGCCCTCCACTCCAACTGGTGTCCCCAACTGGTGCCCCGTCCGATGTCGTGTGCCTGCCTTGGGCGCGGGGCGGTGGTGGAGCAGACTGGCGGCGTGCAGACCCGCTGGCAACCGCGTTCCAACCTCACCCGGGCGGTCCTGCCCGTCGTGGGCGGCCTCGCGTTCTTCGCGCTGCTCGCTCTCGTCACCTGGGGCATCGCGTCGGTGCTGTCGCGCAATCCGGAGAAGGTCGAGGAACGCCTCGCCCAGACCCAGTTCGAGGTCGGCCCCACCGAGACCCTCGCCGAGCTGATCGTCGAGGACGGACCGCTGCTGTTCCAGGGCCTCGTGGGCGACGGCGCCGACCGGAGCATCGTGCTCGACCACCAGGGTGACGATCCGACGCAGGGCTGGCGGGTGCGCTACGCCCACCCGGCCGACCGAGAGCCCACGTGCAAGGTGTCCCAGATCGAGCAGACCCGGCAGTACACCGACTGCGAGGGGCGCACCCTCGAGGTCGACGACCTTGCCCGCCCCGAGCAGGCTCGCGTGCTGGTGAGCGACGTCGTGGTGATCGACCTGCGCGCAACTGCCGAGTCCGATGAGCAGACCACCGTGACGACCGCGCCATGACCTCGGCAACGTTCGACCGGCGGCGCTTCCTCGCAGCGCTCGCAGCCGCCCCGGTGCTCGCCGCCCTGCTCCAGGCGTGCGGCGATGACGACCCCGGTGAGACCACCACCGGCGAGCGGCGATCCACCGTCGCCCGCACCACCGCCGACCCGGCCCTGGCGAAGGCGGCCGCCGACGCCGTCAACCTGTTCGGCACCGATCTCTACCGGCGGCTCGCCGCGGCCGCCCCGACCGAGAACGTCGTGCTGTCGCCGACGAGCATCGCGATCGCCCTGGCGATGACGACCGCAGGTGCCGGTGGGGTCACGCTCACCGAGCTGCTGCGGGTGTTGCGCTTGACGAGCGCGGAGGATGGCTCGACCGACACCGACCTGCACGCCGGCATGAACGCACTCGACGCCGCCCTCGCCGCCCGCAACCGAGCCGACGTCGAGCTGTCGCTCGCGAACGCGACGTGGCTCCACGAACCGCTCGACGTCGAGCAGGCGTTCCTCGACGTGCTCGCCGCCCAGTACGGCTCGGGCGTGGAACTGGTCGACTTCGAGTCCGACCCCGATGGCGCACGGGTCGCCATCAACGCGTGGGTGGCCGAACGCACGAACGACCGCATCACCGAGCTGCTCGCGCCCGACACCATCGACGAGCTCACCCGGCTCGTGCTCGTGAACGCGGTGTACCTGAACGCGTCGTGGGCCGAGCCCTTCTCGCGCGAGTCCACCAGCGACGCGCCGTTCACCACCGCCTCGGGCGACACCGTCGACGTGCCCACCATGTCTCGTCAGGCCGAGCTGCCGTATGCGTCGGGCGACGGCTGGCAGGCCGTCGAACTGCCCTACGTCGGCGACGAACTCGCGATGCTGCTGTTCCTGCCAGAGCCGGGGTTCCTGGCGACGTTCGAGGAGATCTTCCTCGTCACCGACGCCACGCAGTACCTCGAGTCGCGCCTCGTGCAGCTGGCGCTGCCTCGGTGGAACACGTCGTCCGCCGTCGATCTCGCCGATCCGCTGGTGGCCCTCGGCCTCACCACGGCCTTCGGCGACACCGCCGACTTCTCCCGCATCACGACCGAGGAATCGCTGCAGATCGCACGGGTCGTGCACCAGGCCAACATCACGGTCGGCGAAGACGGTACCGAGGCGGCCGCCGCGACGGCGGTGGTGATGGGCCCCACCTCCGCGCCGCCGACGGACGAGCCGATCGCTCTGGTGTTCGATCACCCGTTCGTGTTCGCGCTCCGTGACCGGGCGACGGGAGCGGTGCTGTTCCTCGGCCGGGTGGCCGACCCACGCAGCTGACCGGTCAGGTCAGGTCAGGTCGGGTCAGGTCGGGTCAGAGCAGGGCGGGCGGCAGGTTCGCGAGCAGACGGTCGACGAAGACCTCGCTGTGCTCGTCGAGCTTGGCGCGGTTGAGTGCCACGCCACCCAGCACGTCGGCCCCGCGACCCATGACCGCGTTGGTGAGCTTGTCGAGGGTCTTGGCGGGGTTGAGGGCGAACGTGCAGAACACCGCCGACTTCTTGCCGCGCATCATCGGCAGTTTGTCGATGCCACCGAGTCCCCAGGGCGCCTGGCCCACCACGAACAGACCGTGCACCCAGGTGCCGACGATCACCATGTCGGCCGCCTGGACCGCGGCGTGATCGGGCTGGCGCACGCGGTTCAGACCGGT
>JBILUM010000226.1:0-5178 GCA_044370995.1 Ilumatobacteraceae bacterium
GCACGCCCAGCGCCATCACGGCCCCGGCTGCGCTGATGACCAGCGGGATGATCGTGCGGATGACCGTGGTGAACCCGGCCATCTCCGGCGGCAGGTACACCTCCTGATTGGTGCTCGACATCGGGTCGGGGGCGTCGCGCACGATGCTGATCGCCGCTCCCGACGCGCCGGCGTACACGGCTGCGATCGCGAGCAGGATCGACACCGGCACCGCGGCCGCGACCCGATCGCCGTCGGTGGCGAGGGCGTCGAACAACACGGCGGCTCCGGCGCCCACCAGCGTGAACGGCACCAGCGCGACCGCAGGCGCAGCCAGGTGGCGCACCATCAGCTCGCCACGTTCGATGGGGAAGCTGTCGGTGCGGTCGGGCTGGTCGACCTCCTGCGAGAGCGGCTCCATCACCTCGAGGCCGAGCACGAAGGTGCACACGAGCGTGCCGAACAACGCCGGCGCGGTGCCGTGGACGACCGCCACCTGGCACCCGGCGGCGCCGAGCGTGAGCGCGAGCATGCGCAGCAGGCGGCCGGAGGGCAGGCGCAGCAGGCTGTACCACCCTCGCCGCCACACCGCCGGGCAACGCTCGGCTGCGGCGAGCCGGATCCACGGAGTGCGGCGCGTGTGCTCGTAGGAGAGTTGGCGGCGCAGCAGGATGACCGTGCGCAGGTCCTGCATCGTGACGGCGAACCGCAACTGCGCGACCAGGCTGCTGCGTCGGGCCAGCGCCTCGAGCGAGGTGCGCGAGACGAGCATCACGCCGGCGACGACGAGCGCCACCGTGAACACGAGCGCGAGCACGTCGAGGCCCTCCTGGCGCCAGCCCCAGAGGCCGAGGCTGCCGTCGAGGTCGCCGGGCCCGGGGAGGTCGGTGGCGATCGCCGCCGCCTGCCACCCGACACCGGCGATGCCGACGAGCGTGGTGAGCAGCAGCGGGATGCGGAGTGCATGGGCCACGAGTGCGGCGCCCACCCACAGCAGGGCCGCGTTGAGGCCGAACAGTCCGCCGGCGACGAACCAGGCGATCGGGGTGCCGGGCAGGCGACGCCCGGCGAGCTGGGCGAGGCACGCGGCGATGCCGGCACCGGCGAACGCGGCGCTGCGCAACCGTTGCACCGTCGGCCGGATCAGCGCGGCCCGGCGCGGCACCGGGGCGAGCATCACGTGGGTGACGTCGGCGGCCTCGAGCGCGAGCGGTCCGCCCTGGGCGCCGCTGCGCAGACCGGCCACGAACGCGAGGACGGCGACCATCCCGAGCACGGCCGGACCGTGCTCGGCGACGTTCGCGGCCTGTGCGGCGCTGAGCTCGGCGTCGCCGACCAGGTCGCTCAGCCAGAGCAGGACGATGCCGCCGAACAGGCCGACGACGTACACCTTGTACGCGGCGTCGAACCACTCCATGTCGCCGAGGCGGTGCCGTTTGCGGGTGGCCCGCAGCGCGTGCATGGCCGCCGTGCCGGTGCTCGCCGGTTCCGACGACGGCGCCGGGGCAGCCGGCGTGTCGAGCACGGTCATCCGCCCAGCTCGGCGGGACGCTGCGGGTCGGCCGACCAGCCCGACCAGCTCGCCACGTACAGCCGCGGCGGCGTGAAGCCGGCGTGCTCCATCGCCACGATGTTCATGCAGGCGCTGACACCCGAACCGCAGTAGGCCACCGTGGGCACCTCGTCGCGCACGCCGAGCGATTCGTAGTGGGCGCGCAGTTCGTCGATCGACCGCACACGACCGTCGGGTCCGAGCACCGCCGCCCATGGCGCGTTGACCGCACCCGGGACATGACCGGGCAGCGGGTCGATCTGGGTGACCTCGCCGGTGAACCGGTCGCGGGCACGAGCGTCCATGACCACGCCGTCGCCGGCGGCGAGCGCGGCGGTGTCGTCGGCCGACGCCAGCCGGTCGCCGGGCCAGGGTGCCGCGGTGAAGCTGGTGGGCTCGGGTGCGACCCACCCCTGGTGGACCTCGCCGGTCCAGGCGTTCAGGCCGCCGTCGAGCAGGGCGGCCTCGCGGCCGAGCATGCGCAGCATGACGACGAGGCGCCCGGCGGTGAGTCCACCGGTGTCGTCGTAGGCCACGACGATCGTGTCGTCGCCGACGCCGAGCTCGCCCATCGCCGAGGCGAAGTGTTCGGGGGAGGGAAAGGGATGGCGCCCTTCGGTGGCCGGCGCGTCGCGCGCTGCGAGTTGGTGGTGGAGGTCGACCCACACGGCGCCGGGCAGGTGGCCGGCCTCGTACGCAGCGCGCCCGTCGCGGCCGTCGAGGTACCAACGCACGTCGGCCACCACCACACCGCCCGGTCCGGGGTTGGCGAGCTGCAGGTCGTGCAGGGTGCTGGCGTCGACGATGACCGGGATCACGTCGTGCATCATGCCAGTGCGGGGCCCGAGTGCCGCGGCCGTCCTCTGGGGCGCGCTCGTTTCCGGGACCGGTGGCGGCAGAATGTCGGCCATGTCGCTGTCCGCCATCGAGCGCTTCTTCTCGCTGCTCGCCCTCATCGCCGGAGTGGGTGCCGTGGCGATCGTGGTGCTGCGGATCGTGCCGGCCGGTCGGCCGGTGCTCGCCCAGCTCGGCCCCGCCTCGCGCTGGCTGGCGTTCGCGGTGGCCGCCACGGCCATGGCCGGCAGCCTGTGGTTCAGCGAGGTCGAGAAGTTCACCCCGTGCAAGCTCTGCTGGTATCAGCGCATCTTCATGTACAGCTCGGCGATCGTGCTGCTCGTCGGCGCGCTGCGCCGCGACCCCAAGGTGCGCTGGTACGTGGTGCCGCTCGCCGGCATCGGCATGCTGGTGTCGATCTACCACTACCTGCTCGAGTGGTTCCCCCAGCTCGAGACCAGCGCGTGCGACATCTCGATTCCCTGCACTGCGATCTGGTACCGGGAGTTCGGCTTCGTGACGTTGTCGTTCTCCGCCCTCTGCGGTTTCGCCGCGATCCTCGCGCTGATGCTGCTCACCCCCGACGACGGTCACCTGGAGGACCCTCATGGCGAACAAGCCGAATCGGCCCACGTCCCAGCCGACGACTCGACCCACGTCGATGTCTGACGCACCCCCGGCCGGCGACGCCGGCTCGAAGCCCAAGCTGTTGTGGCTGTGGGTGGGCATCGTTGCCGTCGTGCTCCTCGCAGGTGGATTCGCGATCCTCAGCTCGGGTGACGACGAGGAACTCACGGTCGGCAGCACCGTGCCCGCCGCCGAGGATGGTTCCGGCACCACGGCCGGCGGCGACACCGGCACCGATGACACCGAGGGCACCGCGTCGCCGGACACGACGGCACCAGACGGTGGCCAGGTGGCCGAGGTGTGGCCCGTGACGATCGGCGGCACACCGCTGGTCGAGAAGCCCGATGGCGACGACCCTGCGGTCGGCACGATGGCGCCGACATTGTCGGGATTCGCCTTCGACGGCACGCCGGTCACGGTCGACCCGTCGAAGGGTCCGGTGATGCTGGTGTTCCTCGCCCACTGGTGTCCCCACTGCAACCGGGAGATCCCCGAGCTGCTCGCCTGGCGCGATGCCGGTGGCGTGCCCGACGGCCTGCAGGTGATCGCGGTCACCACTGCGGTCGCCCCCGACCGCGAGAACTACCCGCCCTCGGAGTGGATCCCGAACATGGGCTGGACCTGGCCGGTGCTCGCCGACAGCCAGGACAACGAGGCGGCCATCGCGTTCGGTGTCTCGGGCTTCCCGTTCAGCGTGATCATCGGGGCCGACGGCACGGTGCTCGGCCGGGCGTCGGGCGAGCTCGGCCAGGACGGGATTCAGGCGTTCGTCGACGGCGCGCTGGGCTGAGTCGAGTCGGGCTGGGTCGTCGTGGGCTGATCGCCCGCGAGGGCGGCCACCCGGTCCATCACCGAGCGCAGGGGCAGGCCGAGCGCGGCTGCGGCGGCTGCCGCGTCGTCGTGCTCGACCTTCACCCGGCCGGCGGCGAGCTTCACCCGCACCGTGTGGCCGTCGATGGTGACGGCGCCCTCGGTGCGCTGCTGCGGCCACCGGTGCATCGACGAGCCGCGCACGCCGAGCGTGCCCGTCTCGTCGACCATGACGGTGCGGATCGCATCGATCCGTGAGGTGTCGCACAGGGCGTGCACGGTGAACGCCGGCCGACCCTTCTTCATCACGATCGGGGTGGCCCACGCGTCGTGGGCGCCGGCCGCGAGCAGGCGGGCGATCGCGTGTGCCACGACCTCGCCGGTCACGTCGTCGACGTTGCACTCGAGCAGCTCCACCGGCTGGCCGGGTCCGGGGCTCGACACGACCGGTTCGCCGATCACGACCTGCACCACGTTGGGGCGTCCGGGGATGTCGCGGGTGCCGGCTCCGTAGCCGACCGAGTGGACGGCCATCGCCGGCATCGGGCCGAACTCGTCGGCGAGCGCCACCATCAGCGCCACCCCGGTGGGCGTGGCCAGCTCGCGATGATCGGCGATGCCCCGACTGGGTGCCTGTCGCAGCGCGAGCAGGTCGAGCACGGCCGGTGCGGGGTTGGGCAGGTCGCCGTGGGCGGCCTGCACCCGTCCCTGGCCGACGGTGATGGGGCTGCACACGATGCGGTCGATGCCGAGCACCTCGAGCGCGGCGCAGGCGCCGACCACGTCGACGATCGCGTCGACCGCGCCGACCTCGTGGAACTCGACGTCGTCGGGGTCCGTACGGTGCATCCGACCCTCGACCTCCGCGAGCGCGCGGAAGGTGCGCAGGGCCCGATCGCGCACGCGTGGCGGGAGCGCGTCGGCGGCCTCCAACAACTCCCGGATCACCCGGTACGGGCGATGGCCGTGATGCCCGTGGTCGTGGTCGTGATCGTGCGAGTGGTCGTGGTCGTGGTCGTGGTCGTGGTCGTGGTCGTGGTCGTGCGAAGGACCATGGTGCTCGTGGGCGAGGCCATGTTCGTCGAGCACCACGAGGGCGTGGGTCGCGGCGATGCCGCACCGCAGCACCGGTTCGAACGTGAGCAGGTAGCCGTCCACGTCGAGTGACCCGACGATGCCCGCGACGGCCACCGGATCGGCGCCCGCGTGCACGAGCGCTCCCATGGTCATGTCGCCCGCGGTGCCGGCGAAGCAGTGGAACCAGGCCGTGCGCGGCGCCGTCGGGCCGTCGGTCACGCAGGCACCCGGAGGATGCGGGCAAGCGCGCAGGCTGCACCGAAACCGTTGTCGATGCCGACGACGGTGACGCCGCTCGC
>JBILUM010000228.1:0-5162 GCA_044370995.1 Ilumatobacteraceae bacterium
GCGGGCGCCCGAGTCCGACAATCTCCCGCTGAGCATGTGGAGCAACCGGTGGAGCACCATGCCGGTGCACGTCAAGGGCATCACGGAGCTGCCGAAGCCGGACGACCGGGCGTTCCTCGACCGCATGCCAGGCAGCTCGATCCCCGTGATCCGCCAACCGTTCCAGCCGGGCGACGCACTGCCGTTCTGGGTGAACCGCACCATCGGCGGTCAGCACCACCTGTACGACATCGACCTCGACCCCGACGAGCGCGAGAACCGGGTGGGGGAGGGCGTGGAGCGCGAGATGCAGGAGCTGCTGCGCGCCGCGCTCGCCGAGGTGGAGGCGCCGACCGAGCACCTCGAGCGGCTCGGCCTCACCTAGCAGCGCTTCGTGAGCGAGATGCGGTCATGGAGCGCATCTGGCTCACGAAGGAATCACCACGGACGGCCTACTGGCCGCCGAACCACTGCATCCAGGCGTCCTGGGTCTTCGGCTTGAACACGTAGTTCGTGTCGACCACGGCCTGAAGCGACGCGCTCGACGGCTGCGAGTACCGGTGCCCGGGGAACACGATCGTGTCCTCCGGCAGCGAGGCCAGCTGCTTGAGGCTGTGGTACATGTCCTCCGGGTTGCTGCCGGGCAGGTCGGTGCGACCGCAGCCCTCGAGGAACAGGGTGTCGCCACTGACGAGGCACCCCTCGACGTGGAAGCACTGGCTGCCGGGCGTGTGTCCCGGCGTGTGCACGAGGGTGATCTCGACCCCGCCGACGGTGACCACGTCGCCCGCGTCGTGCTGGACGAGGTTGGTCTCGTCGAGACCGGTGGTGCGCATCACCCACGGGGCCTCGTGGCGCTGCACGTGGATCGGGCAGTCGGTGCGGTTCAGCAGGGCGGCGACGCCTTCGATGGTGAAGCCCATCATCGAGCCGCCCACGTGGTCGGGGTGGTAGTGGGTGGCGAGCACGCCGGTGCAGCGCATCCCGTCGCCCTCGATCACGTCGAGCAGATCGTTCACCGCGTAGGCCGGGTCGACGAGCACGCACTCGCCGGTGGCCCGATCGCCGATTGCGTAGACGAAGTTCACCATCTGCGTGGCGATCGGATCGCCCACCGCGAAGTCGCGGCCGGAGAGGAGCTGACGGAAGTAGAACTGCTGCGGGTCCACGTCTGCAGACTACGGCCGGGTCCGGCGGTGGAGCGGGTTCAGTTGCCGCCGTACGCTACGAGGCCATGTCGACCGGCATCCTGCGATTCCTCACGCCCGGACAGCTCGTTCCCTTCGGGGGCGACCGGGTTGCGACAGTGAGCCCCGAGCTGGCCGCCGCCTTCGTCGAGGGCGATCGCCTGGTGGTCGTGCAGGAGACCGGCGACCTGCTGCACATCCCGCTGGCCCAGCACGAGCGCGTGCACGCCGCTGTCGGTTCGGCCCTCGACGCGTTCCATGTGCTCGCGGCGGCCACCGACGACCAGATCACCCGGTTCTTCGCCGGGTTCGCCGATCGCCTGGCCGACGACTCGGTGTTCGCGGCGATCGCCGACGCCAACTCGGCCGACGTCGCCTCGGCCGATGCGCGGGGCCGATCGACCACACGTCTCGTGCTGTCGCCGAAGATGCGCGCCGACATGGTGGCCGGCCTCCGGGTGTGGCAACACACCGACGGCCGTCGCGACGTGCAGTTGGCGCGGGTCGATCACGAGCAGTGGTGGGTCGAGACGCGGCGGGCACCGCTCGGCGTCGTGGGATTCGTGTTCGAAGGCCGGCCGAACGTGTTCGCCGATGCCACTGGCGTGCTGCGCACGGGCAACACCGTCGTGTTCCGCATCGGCAGCGACGCGCTCGGGACGGCGAGGGCGATCATGGCCCACGCGGTCGCACCGGCGCTCGCCGAGGCGGGGTTGCCCGACGGCGCCGTGCAGCTCGTCGACGCCGCGGCGCATGCGGCCGGGTGGGCGTTGTTCGCCGATGCCCGTCTCGGGCTCGCGGTGGCACGCGGGTCCGGACACGCGGTCGCGCAGCTCGGTGCCGTCGCCCGTCAGCACGGCGTGCCGGCCAGCCTGCACGGCACCGGTGGCGCGTGGATGGTCGTCGCGCCCGACGCCGATCCGAAGGAGCTCGCCCTCGCCGTTCGGCACTCGCTCGATCGCAAGGTGTGCAACACGCTCAACGTCTGCTGCCTGGTGCGCTCGGGCGCCGATCGGCTCGCACCCGTCGTGCTCGACGCCGCTCGTGCCGCCGCCGAGGCTCGCGGCGCGCGGCTGGTCGTGCATGCCACGCCATCGGCGGCCGCGGTCGTCGCCGCGGCCGGGTACGACTCGATCGAGCAGCCGATCGACGAGCTCGGCACCGAGTGGGAGTGGGAGGACGACCCCGAACTCACCGTCGTCGCGGTCGACGACGTCGCCGAGGCCGTCGCTCTGTTCAACCGCCACAGCCCTCGTTTCGCCGCATCCATCGTCGGTGGGGACGACGTCGTGCAGCAGCGGTTCTACGACAGCGTCGATGCACCGTTCGTCGGCGACGGGTTCACACGCTGGGTCGACGGTCAGTTCGCCTTCGACCAGCCCGAGCTCGGACTGTCGAACTGGCAGTCGGGTCGCCTGTTCGCCCGCGGTGGCGTGCTGTCGGGCGACTCGGTGCACACGGTGCGCACCCGCGCCCACGTGCGCGACCACCACCTCCATCGCTGAGCATCGCCGATCACCGCTGGTGTCGGGCGCTGACCGCCGCCGGGTCGTCGCGGTCACTACCCTCGCCCGCATGGTTCGACGGTCGCGTCCCGGTGCGCTCACGCTGCTCGTCGCGTCGTTCGTCGTGCTCGCAGGCTGTGCAGGCACCGATAGCGGGGTGGCGGCGCGGCGCTCGACCACCGCCGGTGATGCCTCACCGGTGACGTTGCCGGGCACCGAGACCACGCTTCCCGCCGAGGCCGACCCGTCGGTGCCGTCCAGCTCGACCCCGCCGTCGACCGAACCGACGCCCGACACACCTGACTCGACAGGTCCCGCCGTCCCCTCCACCGGCGACGGGATCGGCGACGAGCTGTACCCGGCGCTCGGCAACCCCGGTGTCGACGTGCAGGACTACCTCGTCGACATCGACTACGACCGATCCGTCGGTGTGATCGACGGCTCCGTCACCATGCAGATCGAGTTCACCCAGGACCGCGAGCAGTTCACCGTCGACTCACTCGGACCGTCGGTGTCGAGCGTGGCGATCGACGGCGACGACGTCTCGTTCGTCGCCGACGAACCGGAACTGCGGATCACCCCCGACGAACCGATCGAAGCCGGCGACACCCACGAGGTCGTGGTGGCCTTCACCTCCTCGCCCGACGGTGCCTCGTCGCTGTCGGGCCTGCCGTCGGGGTGGTTCACCACCCCGGGCGGGTCGTACGTGCTGAACGAACCCGACGGCGCGCGAACCTGGCTGCCGTCGAACGACCACCCGAGCGACAAGGCGACGTGGACGTTCCGGATCACCGTGCCGAACGGGGTGACCGCGGTCGCCAACGGGCGGCTCGTGGGCACGACGCCCGCCGCCGACTTCGGGGGCGAGACGTGGGAGTGGCGCGAGGACGAGCCGATGCCCACCTACCTGATGCTGCTGGTCACCGGCGACTACGAGATCGTCGAGAGCTCGACCGCAGACGGGCTGCCACTGGTGAGCGCCGTGCTGCGCGACGACCTCCCGACGATGCAGCCCTTCCTCGACGGCATCGAGGCACAGATCGAGTTCTTCGAACCGCTGTTCGGCCCGTACCCGCTCGACCGCTACGGCCTCGCCATCACCGACAGCTTCGGCGGGCTCGCGATGGAGACGCAGGGTCGTTCGCTGTTCTCCCGCGACGACCTGCGCGCGCCCGACGGCTACGTCGAGGAACTGCTGCTCTCGCACGAGCTCGCCCACCAGTGGTTCGGCAACGCCGTATCGCCCGCCCGCTGGGGTGACATCTGGTTGAACGAGAGCTTCGCGACCTACGCGCAGTGGATGTGGCTGGAGCACATCGGTCTCACCACGGTCGCCGGCGAGGCGGCGTTCGCGTTGGAGAATCGCCAACGGGGTGACGGCGACGCCACGGGCTCACCGGCGGCCGACGACCTGTTCGGGTACAACAGCTACGACGGTGGGGCGATCGTGCTGCACGCCCTGCGCCTGACGATCGGCGACGAGGCGTTCTTCGAACTGTTGCAACGCTGGGCGGCTGACAACGAGGGGATGTCGCGGACCACCGACGACTTCATCGAGCTGGCGGAGACGGTGGCGGGGGAGCAGCTCGACGAACTGTTCGACGCCTGGCTGTTCGGCGATCCGCCGCCGGCCGGGTTCCCCTCGGTCAGTGCCCAAGCACTCGGTTGAGCACGGCGCTGCGCCACCGCTCGGGACGCTGGTGCTTCGCCTCGTACTCGTCGGCGCCGATGGGCAGCTTCACCATCGCGTTGATGCCGATCCATCGAAGCGGTTCGGGCTCCCACGACCGTGATCGGTGGTTCACCCACGGCAGGTCGGTGAGGTCGGTGGTGTCGCCGCTGATGAGGTCGCACAGGGTCCGTCCCGCCAGGTTGGTGGTGCCCACGCCGTCGCCGACGTAGCCCCCCGCCCAGGCGAGCCCGGTGGTGCGGTCGTGACCGACCGAGCAGTACCAGTCGCGGGGCGCCCCGACCGGACCGCCCCATCGGTGGGTGATCCTGGCATCGCTCAGGGCCGGGAAGATCTCGACCAACGTCCGATGGATGTCGTCGTGCACGCGGGCGTTGCGGTCGTACTCGGGGCGGACCTTCGAGCCGAAGTGGTACGGCGCACCACGGCCACCGAACGCGATGCGGTCGTCGGCGGTGCGCTGCCCGTAGATGATCAGCCGGCGGCCGTCGGAGAACGTCTCGCGCCGGCGCAGACCGACCTCGTCCCAGAACGACGCGGGGAGCGGCTCGGTCGCGATCATCAGCGAGTAGATCGGGATGACCTGACGCGCCTGGTCGGGGAGCATCGGGGTGAAGCCCTCGGTGGCCCGCACGATGTGATCGGCACGGATGACCCCGCGATCGGTGACGAGGCGACGCGGCTGGATCTCGAGCACCTTGGTGTGCTCGAAGATGTGCACCCCGCTCGCTTCGACCGTGCGGGCGAGACCGCGCACGAGGCGGGCCGGGTGGATCGCCGCACCGTGGGGTGTGTAGATGC
>JBILUM010000369.1:0-3807 GCA_044370995.1 Ilumatobacteraceae bacterium
TGCCGGCCCCAGCTGTAGTGATCGATGAACGCCTCGTCCGGCGTGGGCGCGAACCAGTCGGCGAGCTCCCAACCGTGACTCTCGGTGAAGTACGCACCCGCGGCGCGGAGCCGGTCGTGCAGCACCGACTGCTTCAGCCCGCGGGCGGTGGTGAAGGTGCTGTTGGGATAGTGCGGTCCGAAGCTCTTCGCGAGCAGTTCCGGGGTGCGGGCGCGGCGGAACGCCGGGGTGTTGTGGGTGCCGTCGGCGAAGCGGTCGACGTTGAACGACGTGTGGTCGACCGGGCACGCCCCCTCGGTGATCCACCGGGCGAGCACCATCCCGATCCCGGGGCCGTACAGGATGCCGAGCGAGTTCAGCCCGGCCGCGACCCAGCAGTTGCGCAGGCCGGGCGCCTCGCCGATCAACGGCGACAGGTCGGGGGTGAAGCTCTCCGGGCCGCAGAACAGCTTGCGGATGCCGGCGGTCGCTGCTGCGGGAACTCGCTCGAACGCCTTCTCGAGGTGCGGGCCGACACGGTCCCAGTCGGGTTCGATCTCCCCGAACGAGAAGCCGTCGGGGATGCGCTCGATGTTCCACGGCGCCGCGTCGGGTTCGAACAGCCCGATCATCATCCCGCCGACCTCTTCGCGGAAGTACGCCCACCGGTGCGCGTCCTCCAACAGCGGCAGGTCGTGACGCACACCCTCGATCGCCTCGGTGATGAGGTAGTAGTGCTCGGCCGCCTGTAACGGCAGGTTCAACCCCACGCCGGCGGCGAGCTGGCGCGACCACATTCCCGCGGCGATCACCACGTGCTCGGCGGCGATGTCGCCCCGGTCGGTGCGGACGCCGACGACCGTGCCGTTCGCCGTGAGGATCCGCTCGACGCTGGTGTCCTGCAGGATCCGCGT
This sequence comes from Ilumatobacteraceae bacterium, assembly GCA_044370995.1. GTDB lineage: Bacteria > Actinomycetota > Acidimicrobiia > Acidimicrobiales > Ilumatobacteraceae > VFMC01. Next base: position 894 of record JBILUM010000369.1, read on the forward strand.
GCCGAGGTCACGTGCGCCGCGGGCGAGCGCCATGGTGGTGTCGACGGGGTTGACGCGGCCTTCGCGGGGGAACCAGAACGCGGCCAGCGTGGAGGAGAAGTCGCCGACGGGGAACAGGTCGGCTGCCTCGGCCGGGGAGACCTCGTGCACCTCGATGCCCATCCGGTTCATGAACGCGGCGGCGCGGCGGCTCTCCTCGACACGTTCGGGTGTGTCGGCCGGCTGCAGGTAGCCCACCTCGCGCCAGCCGGTGGCCTGGCCAGTACGAACCTCGAGGTCGGCGATCAGGTCTCGCCCGTACGAGTACAGCTCGCACGCCCACTCGTCGCCGAGCAGACCCGGCACGACCTCACCGGCGGCGTGCCAGGTGGTGCCCGACGTGAGCTTGTCGCGCTCGACCACCACGACGTCGGTCCAGCCGAGCAGGTTGAGGTGGTACGCGATGTTGCAGCCGATCGAGCCACCGCCGATCACGACCACCTGGGCCTGCGTCGGTTGGTCGCCGCTCATGCGCTCTCGCCTCGACCGGTCGACGTGCCACCTCGCCTTGGCGTCATGCGGCAAGCCTGGCACATGGCAGCGCCATCGCGTCCCGACATGTCACCCGGCGATGCGTGATCTGCGGAGCGGTTGCCTCGAACGGTACGTGGCGCAGCGCCAGGCCCACTCGAACAGGCCGTAGCGGAAGCGCTCGAGCCACCAGGTCGACCACCAGAGCTGCAGCGCCCACACGCCGAGGATCCACACCGCGATCATCGTGCGGGTGAGGTCGACGTCGGCGAGCAGCCAGCCGAGCGTGGTGAGGCCGAGCACGGTCTGGGTGAGGTAGTTGGTGAGGGCCATCCGGCCGGTGTTGCGGAACCGCTCGACGTGGCGGCCGCCGCTGCGGCTCCACAGGATGATGATCGCCATGTAGCCGAGCGCCATCGGGATGGTGCCGAGCCCGGTGGGGATGGTGCCGGTGATGGCGTGATCGGGCGACCAGTCGGAGGCGACGTGCCAGACGGCGCCGGCCGCCGTGATGGCGGTGCCGACGCCGAGACCCCACACCGCGAGGCGCCGGTAGAAGGTGACGTCCCGCGCGCCCTGGACGATGCCGAGCCGATACAGCGCGACGCCGATCAGCATGAGGCCGAGCGCCCGACCGACCGCGTTGAGGACGAACCAGGCCTCGACGGTGGGCGACATCGGGTCGGCACCCGCGAACCAGAAGTCACCGAGCTCAGCCGGATCCCCGCCGACGGCGGACTGGAACAGCGGGGCGGTGACGGTGCCGGCCAGGGCGAGCACCGCACCCGCTGCGAGGAGCAGCCGGGCGGGAAGACGGCGGACGAGCAGCACGACCGGCGCGCAGATCGCGTACAGCGCCAGCACGTCACCGTCCCACAACGCGGAGTGGACCAGCCCGACGGCGAGCAGGACGGCGAAGCGCCACAGGCTCAGCCACACGACCCGCCGCCCCTTGGCCTTGGCCCGGTCGGCGAAGATGACCACGCCGACGCCGAACAACAGCGAGAACAGCGCCATCATCTTCTGGTCGACGAAGACCATCGTGAGTACCCCGATGACCCAGTCGAGTGGTTGGCCGATGCCGTCCGCGGACACGTTGAAATAGGCGGCCTGGTCGAGGCCGAACGACAGGGCGTTCATGGGCAGGATCCCGAGGATCGCCACCCCGCGGATCGTGTCGAGCGAGTCGATCCGCTCCGCTCCTGCGACCGGTCCGGCTGCGGACCGTGGCGCACGATCGGCATCGTGTGTCCGAGTCACCGGTATCCCCTCTGCTGGTTCGTCGGGCGGGCACTCGAGGGAACCCGCTGATCGCGCAGCATCACTCGGCACTCATCGCTTCGCACGTACGGCGGGCGTCGACGCCGCAGCGGATGAGACCGTCCGGGTCGAGGCCGATGGCGGTGGCGTTCGCGAACGCGATGCCGAGGTGGTCGTGGTCTTCGCGGACGACGTCGGTGCGATGGCCGCGTACCCCGAGTGCAGCGATGACCTGATCGCCGACACCCTCCCCGACGTACGTGACGCGTTCGCTGGCATCGATGCGCGACGACTCGCACGCCTGTTGTGGCGACCAGCCGTGGTCGACGACGTCCACCACGACCTGTGTGACCGCGCTGATGATGCGACGCCCGCCGAGCGCACCGGCTCCGAGCACCGGTCGATCGCCGTCGTACACCAGCACGGGCGCCATGTTGGCGAGCGGTCGTTTGCCGGCCTCGATCGAGTTCGGCCCGCCGGGCACGGGCGAGAACCACTGCATGCCGCTGTTGAGCAACACACCTGGCCCGGCCATCACCTTCGCCCCGAACACGTCGCCGATCGTGTGCGTGCACGACACGAGCATCCCGTCGCGATCGGCGGCGGTGACGTGCACCGTCCCGTGCCGTCCACCGTCGGTCGGCGAACCCGGTCCGGACAGGCCCGCGTCGGGGTCGTGGGGCCACGGGTCGTGCAAGGGCTCAGCGGCGAACGCCGTCCAGGGCTGAGGATCGGGGTACAGCTCGTCGAGCGCACCGGCGCGGACGAGTGCGGCGAGCTCGTCGACGTAGCCGTCGGACAGCATCCCGGCGAGCGGTACCGGACCGCTGTCGGGATCGCCAAGGTAGGCGTATCGATCGGCGAACGCATGGCGGAGCGCGGCGATCACCAGGTGCCAGCGCTCCGGATCGTCCCGGCCGAGTGCCGTGAGGTCGAACCGGTCGAGGATCCGCAGCGCCTGCAGCACGGTCCATCCGCCGGACGGCGAGGACGTCGTGGCCACACGGCGGCCCCGATAGGCGGCCCAGGTCGGCTCGCCGACGATCGGCCGATAGTTCGCCAGGTCGTCGATCGAGAGCACGCCGCCGCCACGCGAGACGTCATCGACGATCGCGCGCGCGATGTCACCCCGGTGGAACGACTC
>JBILUM010000229.1:0-5150 GCA_044370995.1 Ilumatobacteraceae bacterium
GCTCTCGGGCGTCGATCCGACGATCGTGGTCGACGATGCCTCGTGCCCCGCGCTCCGGCGGGACGAGATCGCGGCAGGCGATGACACGCGCGACATCGATGGCGTCAGCCTCGTCCGCCTCGTCCGACTCGATCGCAACGTGGGGCCCGGCGGCGCCCGCAACGCCGGGCTCCACCTCGTCGACACAGCGTTCGTCGCGTTCGTCGACGCCGACGTCGAGATCGACGACGCCTCGATCCGCGATCTGCTCGCATGGTTCGACGATCCGACGGTCGCACTCGTCGCACCGCGCATCCGCGCCACGGCGGGGACCGGGCGGCTGGCCCGCTTCGAGGCGTTGCGCTCGCCGCTCGACCTCGGTGCCGAACCGGCGCGGGTCGCGCCGACCACCCGTGTCTCGTACGTTCCGGCGGCCGTGCTGGTGTGCCGCACCGAGGCACTGCGCGCCGTGGGCGGCTTCGATCAGGCGTTGCGGTGGGGTGAGGACGTCGATCTCGTGTGGCGGCTGCACGCGGCCGGCTGGAGATGCCGGTACGAGCCGACGGTCGTGGCCCTCCATCGGACGCGGCCGTCGCTGCGGGCATGGGTCGAACAGCGGTTCCGATACGGCACGTCGGCGGCACCGCTCGCCGAACGGCATCCCGGTGCGCTCGCGCCGGTACGGATGAGCGGGTGGAGCGCGGCGACGTGGGCACCGATCGCCGCGGGGATCCCGCTGCTCGGCGTCGCGGTCGGAGTCGGCACCACCGTGGCGCTCGTGCGCAAGCTGCGGCAGGTGCCGCCGATCGAGTCGATCCGCCTCGCCGGCATGGGCAACCTCTACGCCGGGCGACTGCTCGCCACCACCGTCACCCGCGCCTGGTGGCCGGTCGCTGCGACGGCGGCGGTGCTGTCGCGCCGGGCCAGACGGGTGCTGCTCGCCGCCGTCGTGGTGCCGATCGTGCTCGACCGGCGCGCCGATCGGGCCGGACGGGCCGGACGGGCCGGACGGGCCGGACGGGCCGGACGGGCCGAGTCTGCCGTCGTCGACCCGATCACGTATGCCGCGCTGCATCTGCTCGACGACCTCGCATACGGCGCCGGGGTCTGGGTGGGTGCCTGGCGGCGGCGATCGGCTGCCGCGCTGCTGCCGAGCTTCGAGTCGTGGCCGCCCCGCGACTCGAGCGGCCTTCGCGGGACCTGACCGGCGGGCGGTCAGACCGCCGTGGGTGTGGACGCCTCGGCGCGAGCAGCGAGACGGCCGCTGATGTCGTTGCACGCCTCGCACACATCGGACGGGATCACGCCCCACGCCATCAGCCGACCGAACACGATGCAGCCGAGGCACACGGCGAAGGCGGCTTCGAGCGTCGCTGCGACGGCGAGGCCGGCGATGAGGACGACGGCGACGACATCGGCGCCCCCGAGTTCGGCGATCAGTGCGCCACCGCTGAAGACGAGACCGACACCCTGGGCGAAACGCTTCGGCGGGCCGGGCACGAACCGGTGCTCGACGTGCAGCCGAGGGGTGATCACCTCGGTGACGAGCCGGCCGAGCGGGCTGAACCGAGGACCAGCGAGGACACGGGCGAGGAACCCGTACACGAGCGGCACCAGCACCCACCACTCGCGGATGAGCAGGAATGCGATCGACTGGAGGACGGCGCCGGTGGCGACGAGGCGCGCCGAGGTCTCGTTGACGGGATTGGGGAATCCGAACCAGGAGGGACGCTCAGCCATGCCGACAGGCTACGGCCACAATTCCGATCGGACAAGTCGGAATTCGGGCTGAGCGGCGCCCGAGCGAGCAGCGCTGCCATCCCTGCACCCTCGCCAGCACGGCGATCGGCGGTACCGTGGCCGCCGATGACCCTTCGGCTCACGATCGACCGCGCACGATGGCTCGACCATGTCGAGCGCGAGCGCACCGCGCTGGGCGAAGCCGGCCGGTTGGTGCCGGTCGTGAAGGGCAACGGGTACGGCTTCGGCCGCGAGACGCTGGCGGCGCTGGCCGTCGAGTGGAGCGATCTGCTCGCGGTGGGCACCGTGCACGAGGCGCTCGCACACACGTGGACCGCCGACGAGACCGTGCTCGTCCTCACCCCGCTGGTGCGACCCGTGGCGCTCCCCGATCGGGTGGTGCCCGTCGTCGGCGGTGTCCGTCACCTCGACGCGCTCGGCACCCATCGTGGTCCGATCGCCCTGAAACTGCTGTCGAGCATGGCGCGCTACGGCTGCGACCGCGACGATCTGCCCGACCTGTGCCGGGCGGTGCGCACGGCCGGCCATCCGGTGCACACCGCGGTGCTGCACCTGCCGCTCACGGTCGGCGCGCGCGACCTCGCCGCACAGGTCGCCGAGATCGAGGCCTGGCTGCCGGTGCTCGACGCCGAGGAGGCGTTGGCGGACGTGCCGCTGTCGGTGAGCCATCTCGACGCGCCGACGTTCACGGCGCTCGCTGCCAGACATCCACACCGACGGTTCGAGCTCCGCTCGGGGACGGCACTGTGGCACGGCGACAAGTCGTTCCTGCACCTCGGCGCCGACGTCGTCGACGTACGGCCGGTGGGCGCCGGCACCGCGGTCGGCTACCGCGGTTCGGTCGTCCCCGACGACGGGTGGCTGGTCATGGTGGGCGCCGGCTCGACCCACGGTGTCGCCCCGCTGCCCGACGGCCGCAGCCCGTTCCACCACCGCCGGCAGCGCCTCGCGCTGGTGGAGGGTCCGCACATGCACACGTCGATGTGCTTCGCGCCCGTCGACGCCCCGGTGCCGGCCGTCGGCGACTGGGTCGACGTGCAGCGTCCGCTGATCGCGGTGGCCGCCGACGAGGTGATCTGGCGATGAGCGGTCCCGACGACGCCGCGACCGCCGCGACCGACGCGGCACCGGCGGCACCGGCGGACTCGCCGGCGACCGGGGTGCCGACGTCGACGACCCCGGCGTGGTCGTCGTCCACCGTGCCCCCGGTCGCGCATCGACGCGAGCGCCTGGTCGGCCCCGACGTCACCCGGGCGTTGGCCCTCGTCGGCGTGGTGATCATGAACTACCACGGCTACCTCAACGGCATCGGCGCCGCAGCAGGCAGCGACGCGACGTTGCCCCAGCGGTGGTTCGACCCCTGGACCGGAGTGCTGTCCACCCGGTTCGCGGCCACGTTCGTCCTCGTCGCCGGCGTCGGGGTGACGTTGCTCACCCAGCGGTCCCGCACGTCCGGCGACCGGGAGGCGATCCGGGACGACCGCTGGCGCCTGATCCGGCGGGGCGTGCTGCTGTACGGGTTCGGCTTCGTCCTCGACTGGATCTGGCCGGGCACGATCCTGTTCTTCTACGGCGCGTTCTTCGTCGTGGCCGCCCTGCTGTTCACGCTGCGCACCCGGTGGCTGGTGGTGGTCGGGGCGGCGGCGGCCGTCGCTGCAGCGCTCATCCAGTGGCAGGTCGTCGTCCGCGACCTCGACGGCGACCCGCTCACGTGGCCCGACACGCTCGTGTCGCGTTCGCCGCGCGGGCTGCTCCTCGACACGTTCGTCAACGGCACGCACCCGCTGCTGCCGTGGCTGGCGTTCCTGTGTGCGGGCATGGTGCTCGGGCGTCACCTCGGCCGGGTGCGGCTCGGGCTGGTCGCGGCGGCCGGTGCTGCCGTGACCGCGCTCACCTATCTCCTCAACCACGTGATGACCGATGGCCAGGCCGACGACGTGGTGCGCGTCGTGGTCTGGTCGACCCGACCGTTCGACCGGGGTCTGCTGTACACGTTGGGCACGCTCGGGTCGTCGCTGGCCGCGTTCTCCCTGATCTCCCTGGCCGCCGAGCGCTGGCGTGGCACCGCCCCGGTCCGCGTGCTCCAGTCGGCGGGCGAGATGACGCTGTCGATCTACGTGGCGCACGTGCTCGTGTTCCGCGCCCTGGTCGATCGGGCGGAGATGGTGGGCGGGACCGGCCTCGACACCGCCCTCGTGTTCGCGCTGACCTTCTGGGTGTTCGCGCTCGCGAGCGCCGCATGGTGGCGACGCTTCGTCGGCATGGGGCCGCTCGAACGGGTCTACCGCCGCTTCGGCGGCTGAGCCGACCCGATGTCGCGGGTGATGTCGCGGGTGATGTCGCGGGTGATGTCGCGGGTGATGTCGCGGGTGCGGGTCAGAGGATCTCTGCGAAGGTGTCGCAGCGACGCGGGTCCTTGGTGTCGTAGCCGCGCATGAACCAGTCCTGGCGCTGCTGGGCCGACCCGTGGGTCCACGACTCGGGGTCGATGCGTCCCTGGGTCTGCTGCTGGATGCGGTCGTCGCCGACGCCCTCGGCCGCGTTCAGGGCCTCGTCGATCTCGGTGCTCGAGTCGAGCAGGCCGCGGTCGGCGACGTCGCGGACCCAGGCGCCCGCGTAGCAGTCGGCCTGCAGTTCGAGCGCCACCGAGTACTGGTTGGCGAGGTCGGGCCGGCGCTGCGACACCCGCTGCACCTCGGCGTTCGTGCCCAACAGGTTCTGGACGTGGTGCCCGTACTCGTGGGCGACGATGTACTGCTGCGCCAGATCGGTCGACTTCCCGACGAGCTGGTTCTCGAGCGCGACCAGGAAGTCGAGGTCGAAGTACACGAGCGAGTCGAGCGGGCAGTAGAAGGGTCCGGTCTCCGACGACGCCTGGCCGCACGCGGTGCTGGTGCCGCCGGTGAAGAACACGGTCTGGGTCACCTGGTACTCGGTGTCGAAGTAGGTGGGCAGCGCGTCCTGCCAGTAGGTCTGCACGTCGATCGTCGCGCCGCAGAGCACCTGCTCGAGGTCGCTGCTGCACGTGCCGTCTGCCGACTCGGCGCTCGGTTCGCCCGACCCGCCGGCGAGACCGGTCGAGCTCGGGGTGCCGGCACCCAGCAGCTGCGGCAGCACCATCGCCGCGATCACGATGATGATCCCGAGCAGGCCGCCGCCGGCCTTCATCGGGAACGGGAAGCTCCCACCTCCGCCACCGCCTCCGCCTCCGCCACCGCCGAGGAAGCCGCCACCGCCGCTCGAGCGCCCTCGGCGGTCGTCGATCATGCTGGCGTCGGAGGAACGCACCTTCGTCATGTCTCCACCTTGTCAGATACGGAGACGTCGCGGCAGTGGTGCCCGACAGGAGGGACGTGCGTCGTCCCGGGATCGTCGAGCGTCGTCGAGCGTCGTCGCGCTCTGACGACCGG
>JBILUM010000230.1:0-5149 GCA_044370995.1 Ilumatobacteraceae bacterium
ATCTCCTGCAGCAGCTGCTGTGGGTTGCGGACGTGTTCGATCACGTCGGCGGCGAGGACGACGTCGAAGTCGCCGCCCACATCGTCGGGCAGTCCGCGTTCGAGGTCGGCCTGCACAAAGTGGTGCATGCGGTCGCGCACGCCCGGTTCCTCGGCGAGGTCGACGCCGGTGACGTGGTGGCCTTGGGCGACGAGCGCCTCGGCGAGCCAGCCGGGACCGCAGCCGACGTCGAGCACGCGCATGGGTGGCCGTGGCTGCATGAACTGCAGCACGCGCCCATGCGAGCTGTGTGCGGACGGCTTGTACGCGTAGGGCTCGGTGACCCGGCCCACCTCGCCGGAGCCGAAGCCGGTGCGGCCGAGGCGGTGGCGGAGGGTGTCGATCATGATGTCGCGCGCGTACGCGATGCCGTTGACCCGGCAGATCTCGTCGCCGTAGTAGGTGGGGATCGGCACCTCGACGATCTTCTTCTTGCCTGCGGCGAGCTGGAGGATGATCTCGGTGTCGAAGTCGAAGCCATCGCTGTTGCCGACGAAGGGCAGATCGGCGAGGGCGCTCACCCGGTAGGCGCGGTAGCCGGAGTGCCATTCGCTGAGGCGCAGGCCGGTGATCGCGTTCTGCGAGGTGGTGAGGATGCGGTTGCCGACGTACTTGTACATCGGCATGCCGCCGGCGCGGGCGCCGCCCTTGGTCATCATCCGCGAGCCGAAGACGGCGTCGGCGTCGCCGGAGACGATGGGCGCCACCATCTCGTGCATCACCTCCGGGGCGTACTGGCCGTCGCCGTGGAGGAGCACCACGACGTCCCAGCCGTGGTTGACGGCGTAGGTGTAGCCGGCCTTCTGGTTGCCGCCGTAGCCGAGGTTCTGCGGGTGGCGCACGACGGTGAGGGGCAGGTCGGTGCCGCGCTGCAGATAGTCGGTGGCGACGGAGAAGGTGGCGTCGGTGGAGTGGTCGTCCTGCACCAGCACTTCCGCGAGCTCCCGACGCATGTCGGGGCGGATGCGGTCGAGGACGTCGACGAGCGTGGTTTCCGCGTTGTACGCGACGACGAGCACGCCGACCTTCATGGAATGTCGAGCGTACTCGTCGTACGGCGTACTGGGTTGGAGCCTGGTGGCAGCCGGCTGGTGAACAGCGGGCCGGATCAGGCGGCGAGGATGCGGACGGCGTCCTCGCGCAGGCCGGCGACCGCACGGCTCACGAGACGGCGGGCTGCCTCGGCGGTGACGCCCAGGTTCTCACCGACTTCGCGGAAGCTCTTGCGCTCACCGTCGATGAGGCCGAAGCGGGCCTCGACGGCGTAACGGGCACGCTTGTCGAGGGTGCCGAGCAGCTCGTCGAGCAGGTCGCTGTCGACCATGGCCATGACGGCATCTTCCGGGGTGCCGTCGCCGTTGGCCATGAGGTCGCCGAGGGTGGCGTCGCCGTCGTCACCGATGGTCTTGTCGAGCGAGACCGGGGTGGTGAGGCGGTGCAGTTCGGCGTTGCCGACGTCGAGGGTCTCGCCGTCGCCCGAGGCCTGGCGCAGCGCAGCGCGGAGGCTGGCCGAGCGGTCGCCCGGGATGCGGATGAGGCTGGCCTTCTGGTCGAGGGCACGACCGATGGCCTGACGGATCCAGAAGGTGGCGTAGGTGGAGAACTTGAAGCCACGGCGCCAGTCGAACTTGTCGACGGCGTGCTCGAGGCCCAGGTTGCCTTCCTGGATGAGGTCGAGCAGGTCCATGCCCTGGGGCAGGGGGTAGCGGCGAGCGATGCTCACCACGAGGCGGAGGTTGGAGCGGATGAACCGATCCTTGGCGTCGGCGGCGGCGGCGACCTGGGCCTTGAGGGCTGCGCCCTTCTCGCCCTTGGCCAGGCGGTCGGCTGCGTCGCGGCCGGCTTCGATCACTCGCGACAATTCGCGCTCTTCTTCGGCGTTGAGCAAGGAAACCTTGCCGATATCGTTCAGGTACAGTCCGATTGAGTCATTCATGGCGTCTCTCTTCAACTACTACGTTCGGCGTCCGATTCCGGATGTGCCGGGTGTCTGATGACACAGCCGTTGGGCTGGTCTGACACCGGGGACATGCGGGACTGACGGGATCCGGCACTCGCCGGGCGATGGGGTCCCGAGCCGTGGTGGGGGCGTTGGCGCGGGGCTGATTCGGGGGGACAAAGAACAGTACTACATCTGTCAACGCCTGTCCCAGCGGAATGTCCCAGTTCGGCCATTTCTTGCATGGAAGTTGATGCCCCGCGACCGAACCTCGGGTGCACCTACACTGGACATTCGTGTCGTCACCGGGTGCCCAGCGGCCGTTTCCAGAGGTCTCAGGCCGCAAGAGTCGCAAGATCGGGCTCTTCGGCGGCACCTTCGACCCTCCGCACGTGGGCCATCTCGTCACGGCCGTCAACGTCCGGCACGCGCTCGATCTCGACGTGGTCGTGCTGATGGTGGCCAATGTGCCCTGGCAGAAGCAGGGGTCGCGGGCGATCACGCCGGCCGACGACCGGTTCGCGATGGTGCAGGCCGCGGTCGCCGAGGTGGCGGGCCTGGAGGCCGGCGATCTGGAGATCCGGCGGGGTGGTGCGAGCTACACGGCCGACACGTTGGCCGCGCTGGCCGAGGAGCATCCCGACGCCGACCTCTACACCGTGGTCGGCGACGATGCGGCGGCGGGCATCACCACGTGGGAGCGCTACGACGAGGTCGCGGCCCGATCGACGCTCGTGGTGGTCGACCGGCCGGGTGCACCCGTCGAGTTGCCCGAGCAGTTCCCGTGGGTGCGGGTGGAGGTGCCCCGGCTCGAGGTGTCGTCGACCGATCTGCGCGCTCGGGTGAGCGACGGTCGACCGCTCGACTACCTGGTGACCGAGCCGGTGCTGCAGATCATCCGTGACCGCCAGCTGTACCGCTCGGCGGACAGTGCGGGCGGAGGTTCGGGAACGGCGGGGGCGCTTGGAACGTCAGATGTGTCGGGGGCCGCGCCGGTCCCCGCCTCTCCCGCGCTGCGGGGGCCCGAGTCGTTGGAGGAGGTGCGATGAGCGCGATCCCCGGCCGCCGTCGCAAGCGGACCGTCGGCATGTTCGTCACCACCGTCGTCATGGTGTTGTTGGCGCCGCTGCTGTTCTGGGTGGGATTCACCGCCGTGCTCGACTCGACCGGTGGCAAGGACGCGCTCGCCGACAACCTGCCCGAGAAGACCTTCCCGGCGACACCGACGGCGCTGTACCTCACCGTCGACGGCAACGGGGTGCTGTCGAGTGCCACGGTGTTCGTGCTGTCGTCGAAGGGTGTGGGCGGCAGCATCGTGTCGGTGCCGGTGAACGCCGACGTCGGGTTCGCCGACGACGCCCGCCAGTCGTTGCAGCAGGTGTTCGCCGCCGGCGGTGCCGATGCGATGACCTTCGCCGTCGAGTCGCTGCTGTTGCTCACGATCAACGACACCGCGGTGGTCGACGCCGAGCAGCTCACCGCGTTCCTTGCGCCGTTCGAGCCGTTCACGATCTCGCTCACGAGCGACGTGGTGACCGAGACCGCAGCGGGCGACGACCCCGACGTGTTGCGCGCCGGCACTGTCGTGCTGCCGGCGAAGGACGCGGCGAAGGTGCTGATCTCGGGTGCCGGTCAGGGCGACGAGAGCTCGCGCAAGGGCAACCACGAGGCGTTGTGGGCAGGGTTCGTGAGCGCCGTGGGTGGTGGCCGGGGCACGACGTTGCCCACTGCGGTGCCGCCGGCGAGCATCGAGGAGTTCACCGCCCGACTGGTCGCCGGGCCGGTGGCGAGCCGTGGGCTCTCGACGATCGTGCTCACCGAGGAGCAGAACCCGACGGGGATCGACGTGGTGCAGCTCGACCAGAGCGAGGCCGTGTTCGTGTTCGCCAGCGTGGCGCCCGGGTCGATGTCGGGTCCGAAGCTCGGTCCGAACTTCCGTGTCGAGGCGCCGCCCGGGTACGACCTGCAGGTGAAGCTCACCATCGACAAGATCTTGTTCATCGGGGCCAACGTGCTCTCGGTGGACACGTCGGCCACGCCTCGTGCCGACACCGTGTTCCTCGTGCCCAACGAAGCGGATCGCATCCGTGCCCAGGTGGCCGACGAGATCTTCGGGACCATCGTGTTCGAGGATCCCGTCGAGCGCATCGACGGCATCGACGTGACGCTCGTGTTGGGCACCGATTACCTCTCGACCGTGGAGATCTGACCCGTGCCCGACCCGTCCCCCCAGCCCGCTGTGCGATTCCCCGAGTCGCAGGCCCTTGCGTGTGTCGCGGCCCGTGCCGCCGACGACAAGAAGGCCGATGACACGATCGTGCTGTCGGTGGGTGAGCTGTTGAGCATCACCGAGTACTTCGTGGTCACGTCGGCGTCGAACCGGCGCCTGGTGCGCACGATCGTGGAGTCGGTGGAGGAGCAGGTGCGCGCCGAGCTCGATCGTCCGCCGCTGCGGATCGAGGGTCTGTCGGAAGCCCAGTGGGTGCTGATGGACTTCGGTGACGTGGTGGTGCACGTGTTCGCCGAGGAGATGCGCCAGTACTACGAGATCGAGCGCCTCTACCGCGACGTGCCGCGGGTCGAGTGGCAGTCGGTCGTTCCCGCTGACCAGGGTTGATCGCCGTCACAGATGGGAATCCACTTCCCATCACTAGGGTTGATGGGTGTCATGAGCCTCGCCCTCACCGGCCCGTTCGACACGGGCAGACTCCCTCGACTCGCACCGGATCCGGTCACGGTGACGGTCGCCCGGCGCATCCAGCCGGGCTACGAAGCCGAGTTCCTCCGGTGGGCCGACGAGTTGGTCGAGACCGTGCAGACCTTTCCCGGGTGCCTCGGTGCGGCGGTGTTCCACCCGGGACACCAGGGTGGGGAGTACCAGATCGTGGTGCGCTTCGCCGACGGTCTGCGGCTGCGTGACTGGGAGCGCAGCGAGCTGCGCAACGAGTTGATGGACCGCAGCGAGCGGTTCGTGACCGCCGCCCGGATGCAGCGCACGGTCGGTGTCGACGAGTGGTTCGAGGCCGCCGCACACGCCCAGCCCAAGCGCACATGGTGGCAGCGGCTGTTCGTCGACGTGGCGTGGGTGTTCCCGGTGTCGCTGCTGTCGTCGTTGTTCGTGGCGCCGGTGGTGCGCGATCTGCCGCTGCTGGTGCGGGTGTTGATCGGTGT
>JBILUM010000231.1:0-5130 GCA_044370995.1 Ilumatobacteraceae bacterium
CGCGGTCGACGTGCCGACGGCCACGCCCGACGACATCGCCGAGTCGAACGAGGCGGCGCTCCACGCTCGGCTCACGGTGCGGGCCGAACTCGACGAGCGCATGCGTTCGGGCTGGCAGCTGGTCGACGTCGACCGTGACGGTCGCCGGTACCTGCTCGCCCGCGGCTGATCGTCCGCAACGCCCGATCACAACGACGCGGGGATCTCGCCGTCGCCGTCACCGTCGCCGCCGAACAGCGGAGTCGTCGCGAGCACCCGGCCGTTCGCATCGAGGCTGCGCACCGCGTACGGGTACCACTCGGTGGTGAACGGCTCGACGAAGCCGGCGATGGCCAGGCTCGGCCACGACTCGCCCGCGGGCGGTGTCACGAGCACGGTGGGATGCGACGCCACGACGGTGCCGTCGCGGAGCAGCTCGACCGTCACCGCATCCGCCGATGCGGGCACGAGCAGATGGCCGGTCTCGTACGCGACCGTCGGCCACGGAAACTCGGGGCCCAGGCACGCGCCACTCCATTCGAGGATCGGTGCGCCGTTGTCGAGGCAGACCATCGCCGTGCCGCTGCCGGTGGTCGCGCCGGCCCGGACGAGCTCGTCGCCAGAGGCGTCGATCGCGACCACCTCGAGGGGCAACAGCACGCCTGCTGTCAGGTCGTCCCCGGGCAGCGTGACGGGGGAGAGCAGCGCATCACGGCTCTCGACCACCACGGGGATGGCGAACCCTGCCCGGTCGGGCACGAGCACGCCGCCCTCGAACGCGTCGGCCTCACCGACGACGGTGTCGCCGCGGACCACCTGGAGGTGTGTCGTCGCCCGAGGTGCGAGGCCGACCACGAACATCATCTCCCGGTGTTCGCCGGAGGGCGGGGTGGGGTTCGTCCATGCCAGCGGCAGGTCGGCGTATTCGGTCGAGTAACAGGACTCCCACTGGTCGGTCACGTCGTCCCAGCCCAGGCGCATGCACAGCGAGCTGCCGCGCAGGGTCGTCACGAGGGTCCACGCCCGACCGTCGACCACGCCGTGGCGCTCGTCGGCCTCGGTCCGGGTCCGCTCGCGGTCGACGGTGGCCGACTCGTCCGCGGCGAGCGCGGCAACGGGCGCGACGGACACGTCGGTCGCTGCGACAGTTGGAACGGTGGTCGCCGGAGTGGCCGTCTCGCGAGGAGTCGCACACCCGACGAGCGCCAGGCCCGCCACGCCCGACACGAGCGCGAGGCGCAGTGCTGCAAGCCGGTGGAACTGCATCTGGAGCCTCACGACGACCTCCGGTCCGAGTTTGCTCACCTCACGCTGCGCCGACTCGGGCCGGGCTGCCAGGGCCCTTCGGCCCGAAGCCGACGGAACGACGTGGGATCAGTCGAGGACCGCGTCGGCGAGCTGCGGGAACACCTTGCGCACCTTGGCCGTGAGCCAGTCGCCGTAGGGGCCGTCGATGTCGGTGAGGTCGGCCCGGTCCCACCGCTCGGACCGTTCGAGCGGAGCGGTCCACCCGTCGTCGAGCGGGAGTGGCTCGACGTGCGCGTGCCAGCCCGGGTCGAGGAAGAAGGGGAGCGAGATCCGGTCGTGTCCCGCCACGTTGCGAACCCGATGTGGCGTGCTGCGGTAGCGGCCGAGCGTGAGCCGGTCGAGCATGTCGCCGAGGTTGCAGATGATCAGCTCGGGGTCGGGATCGACCGACACCCACGTGCCGCGCACGTTCACCTCGAGCCCCGCTGTGCCGTCGTGGGCGAGCAGGGTGAGCAGCCCGTAGTCGGTGTGCTCGCCGACTCCCCAACGACCGGCGGCCCCGGTCGGATGCGGCGGGTAGCGGAAGATCCGGAACAGCACGGTGGGATCGGCCGTGATGTCGGCGCCGAACCAGCCGGCGTCGAGGCCGAGGCCGACCGCCATCGCTGCGAGCGCACGTTGCCCGAGTTCCTCCATCGCCGACATCCACGCGTCGACCGCGGTGCGAAGCGCCGGGACGTCGTCGGGCCACAGGTTCGGGCCGTGCAGGGGCCGGGGCTCGGACGGCAGGTCTCGTCCGACGTAGAAGCCCTCCTTCAGGTCGGGCACGCCCGAGGTGAGCTCGTCGCCCAGCGGGAACCAGCCGCGCCATGCCGTGCCACCGTGAGCCAGGCCCACCAGCTCCTTGCGTCCGGTCGGCAGGGCGAAGAACTCGCGGGCGGCGTCGAGCAGGTCGGTGCGCATCGAGGTCGGGATGCCGTGACCCGTGAGTGCGAAGAAGCCGGTGGTGCGGCACGCCCGATCGATGGCGGTCGGCGCGTCGTCACTGCCGATGTCGACGACGGGGATCTCGACACGCTGGCGGTCCACATCGGTATCGTACCGACGGCGCCGACGGCGCCGACGGCGCTGATGGCAGCGGCCTCGGTGCCGGGCGACGTCCGCCGGAGCTACCCTCGGGCGACGTGCGTCCCGTCCTCCACGTCGGCTGTCCCATGTGGGCGCACCGGCCGTGGATCGGTCGGTTCCTGCCGAGCAACACGGCGTCGGGCCGCGAACTGTGCGCCTACAGCCGGGTGGTGAACGCGGTCGAGGGCAACACCACGTTCTACGCAGTGCCCGCACCGGCGACGGTGGCCAAGTGGGCGGCGCTCGCCGAACCCGGTTTCCGCTTCGTGTTCAAGGTGCCCCGCCACGTCACCCACGAGCTCCGCCTCC
Organism: Ilumatobacteraceae bacterium; assembly: GCA_044370995.1. GTDB lineage: Bacteria > Actinomycetota > Acidimicrobiia > Acidimicrobiales > Ilumatobacteraceae > VFMC01. The sequence continues at coordinate 2,665 of JBILUM010000231.1, forward strand.
GCGACGCAGACGCCGACATCGCCGCGTTCGTGTCGCTGATGGAGCCGCTCGGCGAGCTCGTCGGCGGGATGACGCTGCAGCTCCCGGCGTCGTTCGCACCGGTCGACCTGGGCGTGCTCGAGTCGCAGCTGCGCCGACTGCCGAGCGGGATCCACTGGTCCGTCGAAGTGCGCCACCCGGGCTTCTTCGACGGCGGCGGTCGTCTCGCGCTCGACCGCGTGCTGGCCCGCAACGAGGTCGAGCGGGTGCTGCTCGACAGCCGCGCGCTGTTCCGGCAACCGCCCCTGACCGACGCCGCCCGCGACGCCTGGAGCCGCAAGCCGCGCATCCCGGCGCTCACCGAGCCGCTCACCGATCAGCCGATCGTGCGCTTCATCGGTTCCGACGATCCCGAACTCACCGCGGCCGGGCTCGTCGAGTGGCAACCCATCGTCGCCGGGTGGCTCGGCGAAGGTCGCGCCCCCATGTTCTTCGTACACACTCCCGACAACGGTGACAGCCCGGGGCTCGCCCGGTCGTTCCACGCCGAGGTCGGCCTCCTCGTGCCGGGGCTGGCGGCGCTGCCCGAACCGCTCCCGATCGAGGTGGCGGAGCAGGGTGCGTTGTTCTGACCCGACGGGGTCGATGTGCGAGCATCCACAGCCGTGACCGATCGAACCATCGACCGAGCGCGACTCACGACGGGCGCCTCGTGATCGCCCTCGACCTGTCGGCGGTCGATCTCGGTCTGGTCGCCCTGATCGTGTTCTGCGCAGCCGTCGTGCAGGTGCTCTCGGGGTTCGGCTTCGGCCTCATGACGGTGCCGTTGATGACGCTCGTGATCACCACCCGTGAGGCGGTGGTCGTGAGCACGTTGCTCGGTGTCGTGCTGTCGTCGTGGCAGGCGTGGCACCAGCGCGCCGACGCGGTCCGACCGCTCGTGCTGCGGATGGCCGGCGCGGCCTATGTCGGGATGCCCCTCGGCCTGTGGGTGTTCGTCGCGGTCGACGATCACACGTTGCGGCTGCTGCTCGGCATCGCCGTCCTCGCCTCGGTCGTCTTGCTCGCCCGTCGCATCAACCTGCACCACGTCGGCCCCGGTCTCGACCTCGGGGCGGGCTTCCTCAGTGGGGTGCTCAACACGTCGCTCTCGACGAACGGCCCGCCGCTGGTGTTCGTCCTGCAGGCCCGTCAGCTCGAGCCACCGGCGTTCCGCGCCACCATCTCGCAGGTGTTCGCGTGGAGCAATGTCGTCGGGCTCACCCTCTTCCTCGTCGCGGGCAAGGTCACCATCGACGGTGTGGTCGCCGCCGCCGTGGCGCTCCCGGCGTTGATCGTCGGCCAGCTCGTCGGGTTCCCGCTGCGTCGGCACGTGCACGGCGAGCGCTTCCGGTGGCTGGTGCTCGTCCTGCTCACCGGCGCTGCCATCAGCGCGATCGTGAGCGCCCTCGGCTGACCACCTCGGGACCTCCGCCCGTTCTTCGCGTGTGTCAACCTCTCGGCATGAACGCGGAGACGCCCCCTGTCAGCGGTGCACCGAAGAACGTGGTGGTGGTGCTGCTCGACTCGCTCAACCGGCACATGCTCGGCAGCTACGGCGGCACGGAGTTCGCCACGCCGCACCTCGACCGGTTCGCGGCCCGCTCCACCCGGTTCCTCCGCCACGTCACCGGCTCGCTGCCGTGCATGCCGGCGCGTCACGACATCCTGTGCGGCGCGCTCGACTTCCTGTGGCGGCCGTGGGGGTCGATCGAACTGTGGGAGCAGCCGATCACGGCCGACCTTCGCCACGCAGGTGTGGCGACGATGCTCGTGACCGACCACCCGCACCTGTTCGAGACGGGCGGCGAGAACTACCACACCGACTTCGGGGCATGGGACTACGTGCGCGGCCACGAGGGCGACCCGTGGAAGACCTGGCTCGACCCGAGCTGGATCGGGGTGCCCGCACCGCCGGCCAAGGACGGCGGATGGTGGCTGCAGCGTCGCTACGGTGCGAACGCCCCGAAGATCGAGCGCGCCTACGACCGGACCCGCACGCACTTCCGCACCGAGCTCGACTTCCCCGGGCCGCGCACGATGTCGGCAGCGACCGCGTGGCTCGCCGACGCCGCCGCGCAGGCCGGCGACCAGCGGTGGCTGCTGTTCGTGGACGAGTTCGATCCGCACGAACCGTTCGACACGCCGCCCGAGTGGACGGGCCGATACGAGGACGAACCGTGGGAGGGCGAGCGACTGATCTGGCCGCCGTACGTGGTCGGGGGCCGCTCCGGCGGTCACCTCAGCGAGGCCGAGGCACGGCATCTCCGGGGCAACTACGGCGCCAAGCTGACGATGATCGATCACTGGCTCGGTCGGCTCGTCGACCAGCTCGACGCCACGGGCGCGTGGGACGACACGGCCGTGATCGTGTGCACCGACCACGGGCACTATCTCGGCGAGGAGCGCGCCGACGGTTCGGGCCAGCGGGTCGACCTGTGGGGCAAG
>JBILUM010000234.1:0-5111 GCA_044370995.1 Ilumatobacteraceae bacterium
CCCGACGAGATCGGAGAGGAACTTGCGGATCGCAGCGTCGCGATGCCAGACGATGACCTCAGGATCGAGCAGGTTCCACGAGATGCGCGGCTGGACTTGCGTGCCGAGCCGCGGACGAGTCTCCAACATGCCTTTCGAGACGAGGGCCTTGACCGCCTCGCGAAGTGCGCCACGGCTCACACCGAGCTCCGACGACAGGTCGTCCTGGATCGGCAGCAGCGAGCCCGGGGGGTACTCCTTCGAGACGATCGCGCGACCGAGGCGTTCGACCGTCTGGGAGTGGATGGTGAGGGGTCGTCTCGACGCGATCGACATGAACATACATTAGTTGATTCAATGAATGCTCTCGCCTCAGTGGCGATCGCCGCAGTTGGCGGTCCCGCTCGGGCTTGGCCGGTTCCCTTCGTAGCGCTGGTCCGGTGACCGCATCGGACCGGGGTTCTGCGGCGAAGACGCGCTGGAGACAACGCGTCCTCGACACGCTCCAAGACCCCCGCCCGCTACATCGAAGACGCGACCAACCGGACTAGAGATATGTGCCTACTTGAGACTGTTCGCTGGCGCGACGGTTTCGTAGCGTCGTTGAGGTCGTCGCCGGGGTTCGCTAAGTGCCTACTTGAGACTGTTCGCTGGCGCGACGGTTTCGTAGCGTCGTTGAGGTCGTCGCCGGGGTTCGCTAAGTGCCTGCCGGCTGTTGAGGTCTGGCTTCCTATCGAAGTGCTTCGGCGGCGGCCTCGCCGTGGTGTGGCTCGAGAGAGGTACGAGCACCAAGTCCGAAAGTAGGAGTGCCCGCCGCGGTCCCACCATCACGTCGGATCCTGAGGAGGAGCTCTATGTCAGTTGTCATTGGAATCGATCCGCACAAGGCGTCCCATCACGCCTTCGCGGTCGATGAACGCGAGGTCGAACTCGCGCAGTTGTCTGTCCGTGCAACACGGACCCAGGTAGAGCGGCTGCTGTCGTGGGCGGCACCGTTCGAGCGTCGCACCTGGGCGATCGAGGGCGCCGACGGTCTCGGCTATCTGCTGTCCCAACAACTCGTTGCGGCAGGCGAACGAGTCGTGAATGTGCCCGCGACACTCGCCGCGCGCACTCGCGTGTTGGGCAGCACGAAGTCGAACAAGACCGACCCGAACGACGCCCGATCGGTCGCGCTCACCGCGCTCCGCCACGACGACCTTCGCGAGGTCCGCCTAGTCGGTCACAGCGAAGTGCTGCGCTTGTTGGCCAAGCACAACACCGACATCGGCAACCGCCGAACCCAGGTCGTGTGCCGCATCCATGCGCTGCTCGTCGGGCTCGCACCTGGCGGGATCGCCAAGGAAATCAACGCTTCTGACATCGACGCGTTCCTTGCCGGGCTGTCACCGACCGACCCGGTCGAGCGGGTCCGTCGTGATCTCGTGGTCGAGCTCCTCGCCGAGGTCCGCGTGCTCGACGCCCAGTTGAAGTCGTCGCACAAGCGGATCCGCGAAGCCGTCGCCGCGTCCGGGACGACAGTGACCGAGCTGTTCGGCGTCGGTCCGATCATCGCCGCAATGCTGATCGGACACACCGGCGACATCGGACGGTTCGCGAACCGCGATCACTTCGCCGCCTACAACGGCACCGCACCCGTGGAGTTCTCCTCCGGCGGCCGAACCGTGCACCGCGTCTCCCAGCGAGGCAACCGGCAACTGAACCACGCGATCCACATGGCCGCCATCTGCCAGCTCCGCCAGACCCACAGCGACGGCCGCGCGTTCTTCGACCGCAAAGTCGCCGAGGGCAAGACCAAGCGCGAAGCGATCCGAGCGTTGAAGCGTCAGATCAGCAACGCCGTCTACCGGCACCTCGCTGCCGACGCCCGACGCCAAGCCGGCTGAACAAGGGGCCCGGGAGGACAAGCGGGAGCGTCTCCAAGCCTGCGCGGCCAGCCCTACATCCCAACGGCCAACTCTTCGGCGAAGTCACTCCCGGACCCCACACCACGCTACGCCCCGCACACCAGCGGGTTGACCCGCCGCGCCCCAACACCGCTCCAACCGCCCTCTTGACACAGAGAGGATTCGGTAGGTGATGTTCATCACGGACGTGCTTGTCGCCGCTGATGGCACGGTGGTGACGGATGGGCCGGCTCTGTGTTGACCGAGGTCGTACGCTGTGGCCATGGCTGCTGGCCCTGATCTGAGCTCGATCGTCGAGCGGAACCGCGCAGAGATCCTCGATCTCGTGCGTCGGCATCGTGGCCGCTCGATCGCTGTGTTCGGCTCGGTCGCTCGGGGAGAGGCCACCTCCGAGAGCGACATCGACTTCCTCGTCGAGTTCGAGCCGTCCAGTTCGCTGCTCGACTTGGTGCACCTCGAAGAGGCACTTGCCGAACTGCTGGGTGTCGACGTTGACGTCGTGTCGGCGGGGGCGCTGCTGGAGCGCGACGCCGAGATCCGCAACGACGCGATCACGCTGTGAGTCGGGCCGACGCTCATCGTGTCGCTGACATGGTGATGGCGGCCGACGAGATCGCTGCGATCGTCGCCCGTGGCCGGGCAGCGTTCGACGACGACGTCGTGCTCCGCCGTGCCATCGAGCGGTGCCTCGAGATCATGGGCGAGGCGTCGAAGACCGTGTCGAGAGAGTTCGCTGCCACGCACGACGAGATCCCGTGGTCGGACATGGCCAAGGTGCGCGACCGGCTGAGCCACCACTACCACCGTGTCGATCCCGGTCAGCTCTGGACGATGGCCTCGGTCGATGTTCCAGCGGTCGCCCAGAGCCTTCGAGCGATCGAGTTCGAGGGCTGAGGTCGAGCGTTCCGCGGCACGCAGACGGCCCGCTGATTCCTGCACAGATCCTGCACGGGATTGTCCGGCACCACCCGAAACTCGGCCCACCAGGCGGACTTGACGGACGGACGCACCGCACCTGAGCTGGGCAAACGGAATCCACAAGACGGGCCGGACGGCTCCTGGGCGACTTCAACCCCCCTTCCCGCAAGGGAGTGTGGGTTCGAACCCCACCCCGGGCACTCGCTAGAACGTGGTGACGTGGAGGCCGCTTCGCTCTCGGCGAAGCGTCTGTCGTACCACGGGCTCGCCGGTGACCGGTCGGCGACGAAACACTGACGGAGGATCGGGGAGATGACTGGCTTTGCGGAGTACGAGCGGTATGACGCGTTGGGTCTCGCGGAGCTGATCCGTCATGGGGACGTGACGGCGGCGGAGGTGTTGGAGGCCGCGATCGAACGGATCGACGCTCGAAATCCGGCCCTCAACGCGGTGGTGCTGCGGCTCGACGAGGGCGCTCGCGCTCGCTCGGCTGATCCGTTGCCGGGCCCGTTCTCCGGTGTGCCGTTCCTGCTGAAGGACCTCGGGGTGCAGGTGGACGGAGTGGTGATCACGAATGGCTGTCGACTGTTCGCCGACAACGTGTGTGTGAAGGATTCGACGTTGGTGCAGCGCTACCGGGCATCGGGGTTGGTGTTCGCAGGGATCACCAGCACCGCCGAGTTCGGGCTCGCCGGCGAGACCGCCCCGGAGCTGTTCGGGCCGACGATCAACCCGTGGGACGCGACACGCAGCGCGGGTGGTTCGAGCGGTGGTGCGGCAGTCGCCGTGGCGTCAGGGATGTTGCCGGCGGTGCACGCGAACGACGGTGGGGGTTCGATCCGCATCCCTTCGTCGTGCAACGGCGTGTTCGGGTTGAAGACCACCCGTGGTCGGAACCCGATCGGTCCGGACGTGGGCGAGGGGTGGAACGGGTTGTCCACCCAGAACGTGATCAGCCGCACGGTGCGCGACAGCGCCGCCCTGCTCGACGTGAGTCATGGGCCGGAGACCGGAGACCCGTACGCCGCCCCGCGGTTCGACGGCAGCTTCCTGGCCGGCCTCTCGGCTGCTCCTCGGCCGCTTCGCATCGCGATGCAAACGGTCACCCACGCCGGTGAGCCCATCGATCCAGCGGTGGCGGCAGTGGTGCTGGCCACGGCGTCGACCCTCGAGGCGCTCGGCCACCAGGTCGTGGAGGCTCGACCGACGTTCGATCTCGAGGCGCTCAAGTGGGACATGTTCACCATCGTGGGCTGTAACGCGGCGAACGCGATCGACGGCAAGGCTGCCGCGCTGGGGCGCTCGCTCGCACCGGGAGACGTCGAACCGATCACGTGGCTGTGGCTCGAGCGGTGTCGGGCGATGCGCGGGACCGATCTCGCTCGAGCGGTGGCCGCGGTGCATGTGGTTGCGAGAGCACTCGGACGCTTCTTCGAGTCGCACGACATCCTGCTCACGCCGACGATGCCGACACCGCCGTTGCCGCTGCGGACGATCGATATGCGCGGCGATGACCTCGACGTCTACTACGACACACTCTGGTCGAACAACACGTTCACGACGCTGTACAACTGCGTCGGTGTGCCCGCTGCGAGCGTCCCCGCAGGATTCGTCGACGGCCTCCCGATCGGAGTCCAGATCGCCGCCCCGCTGGGCGAGGAGATGCGCCTGTTGCACCTCGCCGCGCAACTCGAGGAGGCCGCACCCTGGGCGCACCTGCGCCCGCCTCAGTGAACGGGCGTGCGCACGACGGCCGTGACCGGGTGAGGTCGCGGAGGAACTCGCCGGCGACGTCGACGTAGCTCGGCGTGGTCTCCAGCCGAGGGTTGAGGAGGCCGGCGTGCGCCGTCGCACAACGCCAACGATTTCCTGCACAGATCGCTCCATATTGGACGTGAGGCGAGGGTCGACTCGCGTCAGTTCGACGCGGTCAGGTGGCGGGAGCGAGTGCGGGGAAGATGGCCAGTGAGGTGCTGTTGGCGAGCCCGCCCTGTCGGGCTGCCCGGAACGGGGCGTACCGATCGCTCTCGTAGAGTTCGCGTGCTGCCTCGGCGCTCGGCACCTTGACGACGACCGTCCAGTTGCCCTGCCACGTACCTTCGAGGATCTCAGCGGTCCGGGAGGCGACGACGATCTCGGCACCGATGTCGGCGAACAGCGCGCCGACCGGGATGCCGTACTCGACGGCATACGTCTCGAAGTCCTGCACGTCGATCAGGCCGATCATGTACACCGGGTCGCTCATTGCATTCTCCTGGGGTCGGGGTCGGGTTCGGCCCGACGCAGTCAGTTCCTGTGATACTCGAA